>NZ_DASQIX010000003.1:0-164271 GCF_035631355.1 Alloacidobacterium sp. | reverse complement strand
GGCAGAAAAATATGGGTCGATAAGCAGCCCCGTCTTGCTGCGAACTGTATCTTCCATTCCATCGCTGACCAATTGCTGGCAAGTGTTGGCCGTACGGCGGTCTTGCCACACAATCGCGTTATAGACCGGCTTGCTCGTCTCGCGGTCCCACACAATCACTGTTTCGCGCTGGTTCGTGATGCCAAGCGCGGAAATGTCTCGCGGCCTGGCCCCGGCGCGGGCCAGAGCATCGATGGCCGAACCTAATTGTGTGGTGAGAATATCGAACGGGTCATGCTCAACCCATCCGGAATTGGGGTATATCTGTTTGAATTCCTTTTGTGAAGAGGCGACAATCTCGCCGTTCTGTCCAAAAAGTATGGCGCGTGAACTGGTCGTTCCCTGGTCAAGTGAAAGGATATAAGGCATCGTTTCTCTCAAAATTGACAGCCAGTTGAGTAGACAATGGTGGGGTGCTGTGTGGCAAGCAGCCTTCAACTCGAAACAGGAATCTTGAGATTTATGGCCCGTAAGAAAACACAGCAAATTTCTCCCTCCGAAGCAGTTGATGAGCAACTGGCGCGTTACCGCGCCATGCGCGATTTTTCGATGACCGCTGAACCGAGCGGCAACGCGCAAAGAAAAAGTGGGAATGAGCTGCCGTTCGTGATCCAAAAACACGCCGCCACGCGGCTGCATTACGACTTTCGCCTCGGGTGGCATGGTGTTTTGAAGAGCTGGGCAGTTGCCAAAGGGCCGAGTTATTACACCGGCGACAAACGGCTCGCAGTGCAGGTCGAAGACCATCCGATGGAGTACGGTGGCTTCGAAGGTACCATCCCGAAGGGCCAATACGGCGGCGGCACAGTGATGGTCTGGGACCAGGGCACATGGGAACCGCAGGACGATGCGGAGGAAGGATTCAAGACCGGCAGACTAAAATTCATCCTGCACGGCAAGAAGCTGAAAGGGAAGTGGACACTGGTCCGCATGGGCGGCCGCGCCGCACATGAAGCGAAGCCGAATTGGCTGCTGATCAAAGAACATGATGAATACGAGCGCAGCGCTGACGAGGAGCCGATTACCGAGAGCGAGCCGAATAGTGCAGTCACTGGGCGCGATTTGGAAGCGATTGGCGCGCAGGAAGACCATGTGTGGCAATCGAAAGCAACGTCGAAAAAGCGGAACCTCTCGCGTCTGCAACAAAAGCTGCAATTCCGCAGACAAGAGCAGAAGCAAGCTCCTGATCGCTCCAGCGTCCTGAGCGAAATACCCAAAGAGAAATTGCCGGACTTTGTTTCGCCGCATCGGGCAACAACGGTGTCGGTACCCCCTGAAGGGGACGACTGGCTGCATGAACTCAAACTCGATGGATATCGCATCCAGTTACGCATAGAAGAAAAATCAGGCCAGCGCGAACCCAAAATCTATACACGCAAAGGTCTGGACTGGACCCATCGCATGACAGATATTGCCAAAACAGCGTCGCAGCTACCCGTAAAAAGTGCGCTCATTGATGGTGAAGTCGTCGTGCTGGACGCGGCAGGCAAAACGAGCTTTGCCGATCTGCAAGCCGCTTTCCAGAACGAAAAGCACGCGCATTTCACCTATTTTGCTTTCGATCTGCTGCACCTCGACGGGCACAATCTGCGCGGGCTCCCGCTCGATAAACGTAAAGCAATGCTTGAAGGTTTGCTCGGTGAATTAAACGAAGACAGTACCTTGCGCTACAGCCAGCACATCCGCTCACGCGGCGAAGAAACATTTAGAAATGCCTGCAAGATTGGAACTGAGGGCATTGTTTCCAAGTTGGCTGATTCAAAATACTCTTCGGGACGCAGCAAGACCTGGCTCAAGGCAAAGTGCGTCCATCGGCAGGAGTTTGTGATTGGCGGTTTTACCCCGCCCGGAGACGGCGGCCGCGGCATAGGCTCATTGCTGCTTGGTTATTACCAGGACAGCAAGCTGGAATATGCGGGGCGCACAGGAACGGGGTTTACGCAGGCCACGCAGAAGATGCTGCGAAAGCGCCTCGATGAATTACAGCAGACCAGATCGCCATTTTCGAGAGAATTGGCTGCCGAAGAGAAGAAAGATGCCTTATGGGTGAAACCTGAGATGGTAGCAGAGGTGCAGTTTGCGACGTGGACCGGAGACCATCGCGTGCGTCAGGCTTCTTTTCAGGGCCTGCGCGAAGACAAAGAGCCGAAAGAGATTCGCCGCGAGGAGCCGGTTGCTGTGCCGAAACCTCCTCGATCCCCTAAAGAGAAGCCGCAGGCTAAGTCTACTCAGAAGCCAAATAGGAAGTCGGCGAACGTCCTCGAAGGCTTTCATTTAACCCATCCGGACAAGATTCTCGACGAAGACTCAAGGCTCACAAAGCAGCAGCTTGCCGAATACTACTTTGAAGTTGCCGCACATCTTCTGCCGCATATCTCCGGACGGCCTTTGAGCATCGTGCGTTGCCCGGAAGGCAGCGGCAAGCCATGTTTTTTTCAGAAGCATATCGGGCAGGGAGTTCCAAAGGGAGTTGATGCTGTCTCCGTTCCAGACAAAAAAAGTGGAGAGCCGGAAGAATACATTACCGTTTCAACCCGGGAAGGTCTGATTGCGCTTGCGCAGATGGGCGTGCTGGAAATCCATCCCTGGGGCTCTCGGAACGATTCTTTGGAAACACCTGACCGAATCATCTTCGACCTCGATCCGGATGAGGCGATTGACTGGAAAGTTCTGGTAGAAGGCGCGAATGAAGTGCGGGACGTCCTGAAAGAGCTGGGATTAGTATCGTTCGTGAAATCTACCGGCGGAAAAGGATTGCACGTCGTTGCGCCCATCCAGCCAAAGCATGAGTGGGCTGAGGTCAAGAACTTTACCCACAGTGTTGCGCTGGCGCTCGAAGCCAGTCGTCCTCAACGATATCTCACCAAAATGACCAAATCCGCGCGTAAAGGGCGCATTTTTCTCGACTATCTGCGAAATGATCGCGGCTCGACCGCCGTTGCGCCATACTCACCACGTGCCAGGAAGGGCGTGCGTGTTGCGGTCCCATTGCGTTGGGAAGAACTGCGTAAAGGCAATCCTACACAGATTGCCGTGGCCAATTTCGATACCTGGAAGAAACGCCTCAAGGATGATCCGTGGGCTGAGCTTTCTCATACGCGACAATCCCTTACTGAAAAAGCAATGCGCGCTGCCGCCAGCCTGACGGAATCAGCTAAATAGCGGTTTCCTGCTATGAAGTGCGCGGCAATTTTTCCGAGCAATGTATCTCCAAAAGGCGTCTAATAAACAGTTGGAGGTGGGGTATGCGTTGGGTGCTTACTGCGTCTCTTATCGCCGGCCTTGTTGTGGCTCCTGTTTCGGCGCAACGCGGAACTTCAACTGGGTATGCAGGAGGCTTCTCCGCGTCACATGGATTTCCGGCGCCACATATGAGCGGAGGATTTGGTTCAGGCAGTCATTTTGCATCTCCCCCTGTGATGTCCCGGATGAATTTCAACACACCGCCGCAATATCGCTGGAGCACATTCGGCAACCGACCTTCTTATTCGCCAAGTGGAAATCGATATTCTCCTCCCGCTCCAGATTGGCATCATGGAAAGCATACCTATCCTATTTCCCGCTACAGGCAACCGTATGTTCCGTATTTCTATGCACGCTCGACTTACCTAGTTCCCGGGTTGCTGAACTCCTATTGGGACTATCCGTATAGCTCAGAG
Source organism: Alloacidobacterium sp. (assembly GCF_035631355.1). Classification (NCBI taxonomy): domain Bacteria; kingdom Pseudomonadati; phylum Acidobacteriota; class Terriglobia; order Terriglobales; family Acidobacteriaceae; genus Alloacidobacterium; species Alloacidobacterium sp. The sequence continues at coordinate 160,573 of NZ_DASQIX010000003.1, read as the reverse complement.
TATTCAGACGACCAGACTGCCTCTTATCCCGCTCAGAGCCAGGTTGAAAATAACAACGACTACGGCCCCGAAACCGCTCAGTACGACCCGCAGCAAATGCAGGATGTTCCGCCGCCGCCTCCCGATTCAGGGGGGCCGACTCCGCAGGCTCCCCTAACGCTCATCTTCAAGGATGGGCACTCGCAGCAGATTCGCAATTATGCGATGACCAGGACGACACTCTACGTTTTGGATGAAGTTGGTTCCGGTCGCAGGCCGGAAATTCCACTTGACGAAATTAATGTGTCAGCGACTGAGAAAACGAACCAGGCAGCAGGCGTCGATTTTGCTGTGCCCATTGGCGCAGACTGAGCTTTCACAACCAGAAATAAAAAAAGCCCGGCCTAGACCGGGCTTTTTTCCCTGCGTGGTGAAAACTAGACGGCTGCCTTTGCGCAAAGTTCGTTGAAAGCACGGGCAAGTTCCTGGGCAATGCCCTGGGCAGTATTGTTTTCGATGATGAACCGCTGCATCAGGTAAACGAGCTTGCCGTCGCGCAAAATCGCAATCGCCGGTGACGTTGGTGGATTTCCCTCAAAGTAAGAGCGTGCGCGCTCGGTGGCTTCGCGGTCCTGTCCGGCAAAGACGGTGATCGCTTGGTCTGGAACCGTGGCGTTTTGCAGCGCAAGACGCACGCCGGGGCGCATTTTGCCCGCGGCGCATCCGCAAATCGAGTTAACTACAAGCATCGTCGTTCCAGGCTTTGCCAGCGCTGCGTCCACGTCTTCCGCCGTGCGCGCTTCCTTAATTCCTGCGCGAGACAATTCTTCGCGCATCGGTATGACCATGATCTCTGGGTACATTCGCTTTTGTTCCTCCAGCCTGGACGAAGCCCGGCATCTCTATTGTACGAAGGCCGCAAGCCTCGCGCCACCCCAGAAATATCCTCTGATGTATTGTGAAGCTGATGCAGGTTTTAAAGCAGGTTAATCTCGCGCCATACACGACGTTTGGCATTGGCGGTCCGGCGCGATGGTTCATTGAGGCTTCGACGGAAGAGGATGTCCTTGAGGCCGTTCGCTTCGCTCGCGAACAGAACGCACCTCTTTTTGTGCTGGGAGGCGGCAGCAATCTGCTGGTAAGTGACGCTGGGTTTCCCGGTGTCGTTCTGCATATAGCTCTGAAGGGAATTGAGCAGCAACATCTCGGAGCTGCGACTGGTTTCTCTGTCGCTGCGGGAGAAGACTGGGACGCATTTGTCACCGTGGCCGTCTGTCAAAACTGTGGCGGAATTGAGTGCCTGGCCGGAATCCCTGGCAGCGTAGGCGGTACTCCGGTGCAGAACGTCGGTGCTTACGGGCAGGAGGTGGCGGAGACAATCCGTCTCGTTCGTGCTCTGGACTTGCAGGCAACGCGCTTTGTTGACTTGAGCGCGGCAGAATGTGGATTTGCCTATCGGCGCAGTATCTTCAACTCTTCGCACCGTGATCGATATATCGTCACCAGTGTTCAATATGAATTGAAAAATGGCGTAGATCCAGTAGTTTCCTACGCAGATCTAAAGCGATACTTCCAGAATTGGAAATTCTCGCCAGCCTTGCCTGAAGTCAGTTCAGCAGTGCGCGAAATTCGCCGAGGCAAAGGGATGCTGATTGTGCCGGGCGACCCGGATTGCCGCAGTGCCGGCAGCTTCTTCAAAAACCCAGTTATCTCCGCGGAGCATTTTGAACAGATCGTGACGAGTTCGAACGGCGCGAATGTGCCGCATTATCCCGTAGCAGACGGACAAGTAAAGGTTCCTGCCGCATGGCTGCTCGATCAGGCTGGTTTTCATAAGGGATATGTGCTGGGGCGGGCGGGCATTTCGAGCAAGCATACGCTGGCGCTCATCAACCGTGATGGAGCATCTGCGAGCGACATTGCCGCATTGAGAGACGTAATTATCGCTATGGTTGTCGAGAAGTTTGCGATTCATCTTGAGCCCGAGCCTGTGTGGGTTGGTTGATAGCTCCAAGCTGGCGCAGAAGCCGCTCTCGCCGGGATGCGAGCACCTGCTGCACTGGTCCTTGTACGTCTAATCGGCCATTCTCAATCACAATTACATCAGCGGCGGTCTGATACGCCTCGGCCAGGTCGTGTGAGACATAAAGAGCGGGCACTTTGCGGACTGCCAGCCATGTGGTCAACTCTCCAAGTATCGACTCCTTCAGATCAGCATCCAGACCTGAGAAAGGCTCATCGAGCATGAGCAGCTTTGGCTCCGGCGCCAGTGCGCGAGCCAAGGCGACACGCTGATATTCTCCCCCGGACAATTCTTTGGGAAGGCGTTCTGCCAGCGCCTCTACCCGGAAGAGGCGCAGCATCTCTTCGACGCGCTGTTCTCGCTCGGCTGGAGCGAGAGCGTGAAGCCCGAAGGCCACATTGCGCCGCGCTGTCATATGCGGAAAGAGCGTCGGCTGCTGGGTGACATAGCCGATTTTTCGTTTGCCAGCTGGAATATTCAAGCCTCGCAGCACGTCGAGAAGCGCGTGATTCAGCAGAATGAGTCTCCCGTTCTGCGGCTGGATGAGGCCAGCAAGGATGCGAAGTATGGTACTTTTTCCCGCGCCGGAAGGACCGAAGAGCACCGTCCATGGAGACATCAGGCTGAAGCTAATGCGCAGGTCGAGCGTACCGATTCGGTGTTCAATCTCCGCGCTGAGAAAGGGAATGTCAGGCACGGCGCGCCTGCCTTCCCCATCCATAGACGAGGATGAGCGCCAGCAGCGAAACACTCAGCAGCAGAATGGCGGTGTGGTTGGCCTGGGTGTAGCGGAAATCCTGCACCTGGTCGTAGATCGCAATGGAGAGCGTCCGTGTTGCGCCGGGAATATCGCCGCCGATCATAAGCACAACGCCGAACTCGCCAACAGTATGCGTAAAACAGAGCACTGCGGCGGTAAGGATTGAGCGGCGAGCCAGCGGCAGCAGCAGATCGAAGAGAATTCGTAGGCGACCTGCGCCGAGGAGCGTCGCGGCATCCAGGACCTCCGGGGAAATGGCAGAGAATCCCGCTGTGATGGGCTGCACCGCAAAGGGAAGGCTATAGATCATCGAGCCGATGACCAGTCCGCTGAAGGAAAAGGCCACAGGATGGCCGATGATGTGAATCAGCAATCGTCCGGGAGCAGTGCGCGGGCCGAGCAGAACAAGCAGATAGAAGCCGAGAACCGTTGGCGGCAGAAGGAGCGGCAAAGTTGCAACAGCTTCGACAATTGGTCTCCATCGCGCCTTGCCGAACGTGAGCCAGTGGCAAAGCGGAATAGCGGCGCATAGCAGGAGAAGTGTAGTCAGGACGGCAAGCTTGAATGTGAGCCAGAGCGTTTGCGCGTCCATCAGCTTGCAGGCTCTAGTCCCCGCGCGGCCAATTCCTTCTGGACAGGAGGCGACAGCAGATAGTCGAGGAACTCATGCGCCTGCGTCCGATGAGCAGAGTTTTTCAGAATAACGGCGCCCTGCAGGATGGGCGGATAGGAGTCATGTGGCATCGCGATATAGTGACCGTTTGCTTTTAGCCGTTCTGAGAGCACGGAGGTGAGAGAAATTAATCCAGCTTGTGCGTTGCCTGAATCCACATATTGCGCCGTTTGCGCGATGTTTTCCGCAACGACCAGCTTCGATTTGAGCTGGTCGTAAAGGCCGAGATTCTTCAACGAAGCTTCAGCGGCGCGTCCATAGGGAGCGTGTTGCGCGTTGGCGATGGCCAGTGTCTTCAGCGCTGGATCGCGCAGCGTATTCACGGAAAGCGGGCGGAATGGCGAATCATTGCGCACCCAGAGGACCAGCGTACCGCGCGCATACGCGACGGGCTTATCAGCGTCAGCGAGTCCTTCTGAGATCACCCGCTGCGGAAATGAGAGGTCAGCAGCCATAAAGAGATCGAAAGGCGCGCCGTTCTGAATCTGCGTTGCCAGCGTCGCGGACGATTTGTACGACGCATCAACGTGGATGTGTGTCTGTTCCTCAAACTCCGCAAGTATCGGCGGCAGGACGGGTTGGAGATCGGCGGCGGCGGCCAGCCGAAGGGCCTGAGCGTTTGCCAGAGGAGCGAAGAGCAGAAGCAGGAGGAGCCTATACACGCAGCACCATGACCTCTGTGGATTTGATGAGCGCGGCGACGGTTTCTCCCACTTTGAGCTGCATCTCGCGCGCGGCCTCGGCGGTGATGATGGAGTTGATGATCTGCCCGCCGATCGAGAGCTTGACTTGCGCGAGCAGCCCGTCGATCCTGATTTCAACAATGCGGCCCACAAGCTGGTTGCGCCCGCTCAGAGCGCGCATCATCTGCCGCTTTGGCGTGTCCGGTTGTTTCGCTTTGTGAAGAAGGCTATCCAGTTCCCCTTCGGGAATGCGGTAGTGTCCTCCGGGCGTTTTCACCGCCTTGATTTTTCCGTGATACAGCCATTGCTTGACCGTCGGATAGGAAATGCCGAGTCGCAATGCGGCTTCACGCGGAGTCAGGAGCGATGCCATGCGGCGATTTTATACGATATTGTCGATTTGGCCGCTCATATCAGTCGAATTTCTATTATTTATCGAGTTGTACCCCCCTTATTTTGTACAAAGATCCTTTGTTTTCAGCAGTTTACAGATGCAATTCTGTACGAAGATTGTCTGTTTTCAATGGTTTAGGTGCTCTTTCAGAATTGCTTCGCAAAAAGGAAAAGCCCGCATCATTAGCGGGCTTCTTCTCTCTATTCCTATTCTAACAATTCAGGGCATAATTACCGGTCAAATTGGCCATTGTTTTTAATTTTTGGAATGTGTGGGTTAGAAGATCTCCACCGCCTTAGGGACTTGACAAGATTTTGGGGTGGCCCTTGGAGCCCCAGCCTGCGGCAGAGAGGTATGGCTCTTCGAGCCGGTTTTCATTCACTGGCCTAAAAGGCCCGATACTTCTAGGCTCCCATTATCATCTGGCGAGCTTTTCCGAGGGCGGATGCTAGGCTAAGAACATCCATGGAAAATTCTGGGCACAAATTGCGGTGCACGGGGTGTGGGCGTGTCGTTGAACAGGGCGAGTTGAAAGAGAACTTTCGGTGCGAATGCGGCGACTTGTATGAAGTTGTGTACCCCTCGTGGAGCGCGGGCATGGCCGAGATTCGCAAGCCCAACGCGAGCGCGCTGCGCTGGCTGTGGAAAGAGCGCTGCGTTTCTCAGTCCGACGCTGATCGGAGCGGTGTGTGGCGCTTCCGCGAATTACTGCACATTCTGCGCGATGAGGCGAACATCGTCTCGCTGCACGAGGGAAACACTCCGCTCTATCAACTGCGGAAGGTCGCGAAATCGACAGGTATTGAGCAGCTTTTCGCCAAGCATCAGGGAATGAATCCGACTGGCTCATTTAAAGACGCTGGGATGACGGCGGCGCTTTCTGTGGCGCATGAGCTTGGCTTTGAGTGGGTGGCCTGCGCTTCAACCGGGAACACATCGGCGGCGATGGCCGCTTACGCCGCGCGGGCGGGTATGCGCAGTCTGGTGCTGATTCCGGAAGGAAAGATTGCGTGGGGCAAGCTGTCGCAGGCCATGGATTATGGCGCGCTTACGCTGCAGTTGCGCACGGATTTTGACGGCTGCGTGCGCGTGTTGAATGATGTGGTGAAGCGGGCTCCGGTTTATTTGCTGAATTCGGTGAATCCGTATCGTCTGGAAGGGCAGAAGACTCCTGCGTTGGAGATTGCCGAGGCTTTCGAATGGGAAGTTCCTGATCATCTGATCGTTCCCGGCGGAAACCTTGCTAACAGCTCTGCTCTGGGCAAGGCGTTCCTGGAGATGAAGCATCTGGGACTGACGGCAAAGCTGCCAAAGATTTCCGTGATTCAGGCGGAGGGTGCGAACCCGTTGTACCGAAGTTTGCAGGAGAACGGCGGCGAGACGTTGGAACCTGTGGAAGCGCAGACACGGGCATCGGCCATTCGCATTGGCAATCCGGCGTCGTGGAAGAAGGCAGTGCGCGTCATCCAGCAGACCGGCGGGTATTGTGAGCAGGTGAGCGAAGCCGAGATTGCGCTGGCGAAAGCCGAAATCGGGGCGGAAGGCATCGGGTGCGAGCCTGCGTCTGCGGTGACGCTCGCCGGTTTGAAGAAATTAGCACGGCAGGGCAAAGTGCAATCTGCCGAGAGGGTCGTGCTGCTGCTTACCGGGCATACGCTCAAAGATTCGGACTATACGATCGCTTACCATCGCGGCGAACTGCTGAAGGCGTATGAGGTTGGCGGGTTGCGTCCTGAGATTGAATTGACGCGGCGCAATGCGGTCGAGCTGGATGCGTCAGCGGACAATGTACTGAAGGAACTCGAAAGGGCCGCGGGGCGATGAGTAAAGAGCGGCTTCATCTGCGACTGCCGGCGACTTCGGCCAATCTGGGGCCGGGGTTTGATGCGCTTGCCCTTGCGCTGACGTTGTATCTTGAGGTCGAAGCTGCTCCAGCAGAGCGCTATGCGATTCACGCGAGCGGACGCAATGCCGATGTGTGCGGCGCGCTGGAGCGGAACCTGCTGCTACACACTTACAAGACAGTTCTGCAGAAACAGAACGCTGCGGAAATACCGCTGCAGCTCGAAGTCCGGAACGGGATTCCTCTGGGCATGGGCTGCGGTTCGTCGGCTGCAACACGGCTGGCTGGTGTGGCGCTGGCATCACACTTCGGCGGGCTTGGCTGGGACCGGCGCCGTATCCTCGCGGAAGCGTCTCGTTTAGAAGGCCATCCCGATAACACGGCGGCCTGCTGGCTGGGGGGATTTACCGTGGCATGCTGGCATGGCGATGAAGTGGAAGCCATTTCGCTGACGCCTCGCAACCAATGGCAGGCATTTGTCGTGATGCCGCTGAAGCCGCTGGCAACAACGATCTCGCGCAAGGTGGTTCCTGAGATGTTCAGCCGTGCCGACGTAGTCGCCAACCTGCAGCGGGTGGCGCTGCTGACAGCCGCATTCGCCACCGGATATGGGGAACTACTCTCAACAGCGGTTGAGGACAAACTACATCAACCTTATCGCGCGGAAGTTTGTTCGCTTTTGAAGAAACTGCTGCCGCTATCAGGACAGGGAGACATCCTTAGTGTCACGCTGAGCGGGGCTGGACCATCCGTTCTGTTGCTGGTGCAGCCGGGCATTGGTAACGATGCCACAAAAGAACTTGTGCGAAAGCATGCAGATGGTGAACAGATAGAGATACTGGAATGCGGCCTTCAACTGAATCCAGCACTGTGCCGGATTGAGCGCCTGACGAGATAGCTACCTGATTCAAGGTTACTTTTTGCGTTACCTAAGTTTTCTTTACACGGGCCATGCAAACAGTTAATTTCGCTTTCGTGGGCAGTTCTGGGGGAGGGCTGCTCTAGCGCCCGTGACTCATAACGTGAGTCCGGGCGCTTTTATTTTTTGAGACAATTCGAGTACTCCGGAACCGTATCCTGTTGCGACCTTTGCGCACCATTTATCATCAAATGAGTTGCTTTGTGGACTCAAGAGAGTCGGAAGGGTATGAAGGAGGAGCATGGCAGGTCTGGCGGTGGTAGAAGTAAACGATGCGAGTTTTGAGCAGGAGGTGCTTCAGTCGGATCAGCCTGTTCTGGTTGATTTCTGGGCGGCATGGTGCGGGCCGTGCAAGGCTTTGGCGCCGATTGTCGATGAGGTCGCTTCAGAGTACAGTGGCAAGCTGAAGGTGATGAAGATGGACGTGGACCGGAACCAAGCCACCCCTATGCGCTATGGAATCCGCGGTATTCCAGCGCTACTGCTCTTCAAAGGTGGAAAAGTCGCCGACCAGATTGTTGGATATGTTCCAAAGGACACCATTGCGCGCAGCATTTCCCGCGTGATTGGATAAGCATTCGTTTTGAAATCGGGAAAAGCCCGGCGGGAAGCCGGGCTTTGCTATCTATACTTTCTGAGAAGACCATGTACGCGCGCCTGAATGGCTACTTGGGCCGCCGGCACATAAATAGGATCCATTTCGATATTGGATGGCTGCAGACGAACCATAGATCCTTCCAGATAGTAGCGCTTCAGTGTGGTTTCCGCACCGTTCACAAGGGCGACAACAATGTCTCCCTGGTGCGCGGTGCGTGTCTTTTCAACTAATACATAATCTCCATCAATAATGTGTTCGTCTCGCATCGAATCGCCACGAACTCTAAGCGCAAATGCATTGTCGCGGCCGATCAGGTCGGAGAAAGATATAGTTTCGACATTTTCCGAGGTTTCCAGAGGAAATCCTGCGGAAATGGTACCCATCAATGGAATCAAGCGCTCGTTTTTACTCTGGGCCGGTACCAGATCGATTGAGCGGCTGCGATTATGCGCGCGACGCAGAAGACCTTTGCTTTCCAGGTTAGTGAGATGCTTGTGTACCGTAGCCAGCGATTTGAGGTCGAGTCCGCGTGCAATTTCTTCAAAGGAGGGCGAGTAGCCATTGCGTTGCTCAAAGCCGGAGATGAAATCCAGCACTTCCTTTTGCCTTCGTGTTACCGCCATAGATCGCATTGTAGCGAATAAAAAGCGAATCATAGACAACTTTTTGCGGGCTGGACTGGGTTATTTCCTGTATGCGCGGATAGCCGTCACGATAAGGGCCATCCGAGTCAAGATCGTTTCGCGCTTTAATTTCTCACTTGCCCATTCTGGAACTGCTCGATCAAGTCATTTCCATTTCTGAACGCTCCGCAATTTTGCGCTCAAGATTGCATTGTGTTCCACCTGCGCTACAGGAGAAGGTGGAGACACGACAAGGAGCCACTGAATGCGTTTGTTGATTGCGGAAGACGATCGCGCACTTCAGGTTTTATTACGGAAAGCCATGGAGGCTGACGGTCATCGAGTCATGGTTGCGGGTGATGGTCAAACAGCAGCCGATATCTTTGCCTCGGACGCGCCCGATCTGATCATTCTTGATCTCAATCTTCCGCGCAAAGATGGCGCGGAAGTCCTCAAGTTTATTCGCTCGATCAATGACGAAATTCCCATTCTGATTCTTACAGCGAGGATCGAATTGGACACAAAGGTCCGTTGCCTCGACATGGGGGCTGATGACTGCATGCAGAAGCCGTTTTCCCTGCGGGAGCTGCGCGCTCGTTGCCGGGCATTGACACGGCGCAAACGAGAAACTGGACTTGTGCTGCGGTATGCAGATCTTGAGCTGGATCGCATAAATCGCTCAGTGAAGCGCGACGGCGTAGCGGTGGTGTTAACCAATCGGGAATTTGCCCTTCTTGAATGCCTGCTGCAAGGCCGTGGGCAATCGATTTCACGGACAGATCTGCTTGAGCGCGTTTGGGAGGCGAAAACGAGCGCCAACACAAACATTGTGGATGTATATGTGAATTATTTGCGCCGAAAGCTGAACGATACCGGCGCCAACCCACTGATCCAAACGGTGCGGGGCCAGGGGTATGCGATTGCGCGCCTGAACATGACCGAGAAAGGAGATCTTGAATGGTGACTTTGTCTCCCCCGATGAAACGCGAGGCGGTGGCCCCGATGCGAACGGCAGTGCTTGCCAGCGCCGATGTCTCTTTTCGCCAACGGGTAAGGGAAACACTGGCCGGCCTGCACTGGACGATTCGGGAAGCTGGCGGTGGGGCAGAGGCGCTGGCATATCTGGACAGCGCTCCGGCCGAGGTGGTGATTCTCGATTCATGGCTTCCCGATCTTGAAGTGCAGGAATTTATTGAAGATTTCGGGCGGCTCTATCCTGCAACCGATCTCGTGACGGTCGACGGAACCAACACGGAAAAAACACCGCGCAGTCCCCGCCGGAACGAGATCCTGTTCGCACTGCGGCAGGCCCAGGACGAGGACGGTGCAATATGGAATGGCGCGCCAGTTATCGAGTGGCGCGACTGCGCAGGCTGCCGCGCCGCTCGAAAACCTCGCTTCAACAAGCGAACGCATGTTCCCCGACCCATTGTGCAGACTGCCGGAGTTTATCGGGAACCATCCGGCAATGCTGGAAGTAAGCCGCCGTATCCGCCTGGTTGCGCAACGCAGCACACCGGTGCTGGTGCAGGGGCCGACTGGAACCGGCAAGGAAATGGTGGCGAAGGCCCTGCACCGGTTAAGCGCGCGCTCATCACGTCCGTTTGTCGCGTTGAACTGCGCCGCAATTCCTGAAGCGCTGCTCGAAACTGAACTTTTCGGACATACCCGCGAAGCTTTTACCGGTGCCGTGCAGGGGCGCGTGGGCCGCATTGAAGCAGCACAGGGCGGGACATTGTTTCTCGACGAGATCGGCGAGATGCCGCTGCAGCTACAGGCGAAGCTGCTTCGCTTTGTCGAATGTGGAGAGCTGCAACGTGTGGGCGATAACGACCCGGTGCGGGTCGATGTCAGGATCGTTGCCGCGACGCATCGCTCACTGGCGAAGCTCGCGGCTGAAGGAACGTTTCGCGCTGATCTCTATTACCGGCTTGCCGTTTTCCTTATCAAAACCCCGGACCTGCAATCCCATAAGGGAGACCTGCCTCTGCTGGTGCAGCATTTTCTTGCGGCGATGGCGGAAACCAGCCCGGCGAAGTCCATCAAAGAACCGGCAATGGCAAAGCTGGAAGGATATGGCTGGCCCGGCAATGTGCGCGAGCTGGAACATGTGCTTGAACGCGCATGGATTCTCGCTGAAAATCGGCCGGAGATTGGCATAGATGAAATTGAGTTTGGAGAAGAGGCCGGAGCATTCTGAGGATTTTCTAATCTCAGGGCGCAAGTTCGGGCCGTCGTCTGCAACAGAAAACAGCGGAACCGTATCTCTGTCCTGACCATCGGCAAATTTCAGGTGAAGGTGAGCGAATGCAGATAACAACCCCAATGAGCGATGCGCTGGAACAGTATCTCAATCTATCAGCCTTGAGTTGAAGCTGACCGCCGAGAACATGGCGAACGCCAATATGACGGGATACACGAACCAGTTGCCGGAGTGGCGGCGAACGATCCGGTGACGATCGATGGAACCAGCTATGGACAGGGCGTGACCATGACGGGGCCGTCCTCGCAGCGTGATCTGATATTGGAGCAGCGAATCCAGCAGCAAACGCAATTGGAGCAGGGGACCGATGCGAGGCAATCTGCCCTCCGGTCTGTGCAGAACATCTTCAGCAGCGCCACTTCGGCTTTCGCGTCGGCGTCTTCGCTCGATATCGGCGCGAGTATCTCCGGTTTCTTCAGCGCGCTTTCGCAACTACAGTCGAATCCCGCCGACATCTCTCTGCGCCAATCTGTATTGAATGCGGCCACTACTCTGGCTGGTTCCTTTCAGTCCGCGTCATCGCAGTCGACGGCGGAGCAAGGTTCGCTTGACCAGCAGAGCACAACGATTGTGACGCAGGTGAATTCGCTGACCCAGGCAATTGCCCAATTGAACAGCCAGATATCCCAGACTTCGAGGAGTGGCGATGCTTGACAGCTTGAAGACCAGCGGCAATATGACCTGCAGCAGCTTTCAAAGCTGGTGGGCATTCACCAGATCAAGACGGAAGACAACAGCCTGACCATCACAACTTCCAGCGGCGTTCTGCTCGTTTCAAAGGGCCAGACGTTCTCTCTCAGCACTTCGGTGTCGGGAGGAGTGACCCGTATCTCCGACGATCAGGGCAATGACATTACCGTCATCTTGGCAGGTGGAGGCGGACAACTTGGGGGCATTCTCACAGTCCGCGACCAGGACATTCCCCAGTTACAAAGCTCTGGATACGCTGGCCTTCGATCTGGGCACGGCGGTGAACAACCAGAATGCGCTCGGCTCGGACGCGAACGGCGCTGCCGGCGGCCCTGTATTTAACCTTCCCGGAACTGAGTCAGGAGCGGCGAGCACAATCTCCTTAGCTATCACAGACCGCGCGAGATTTGCAGCGGCTGCGGCGGGCAATGGTTCTTCTGACGATACTAATCTCGAAACGATGCTTCAGCTACAGACCCAGGCAATCGCAGGCGGAACGACTCCATCAAACTACTATTCTAGTTTTGTGTCGGCCCTCGGTACTAGTCTCCCAGGTCTCAGTCGAGAATACGGCACAGCAGGCGTCCCTGACGCAGTTGCAGACGCAGCGCGACTCACTCTCTGCCGTGAACCTGAATGACGAGGCGGCGCTGGAGAATCTGCAGCAGGCATATCAGGCCGCATCAAAGGTGTTTACGATTCTCGATACGGTCATGGCCTCGGCCATCAACCTCGGCGTGGAAACGACAGTTGCCTAAGGACCAGATGATGCGATTCGATCCCTTTTATCTGAATAGCGCTGTAGCATCGCTCGACCAGACCTCGGCAATCGAGCAGCAGTTGACGAATGAGATTTCCAGCGGAACGCGCGTCAATTCGTTAAGCGACGATCCTGTCGCCGTCGGCGAGAACGCCCTGCTCGGTTCGCAGTTGAGGCTGGACGACAGGTTTTCACAAGCGGAAAACTCGACAGTCGGAATGCTCAGGTAACGGATTCAACGCTGAGCAGCGTCGTTTCACAGTTGACGCAGGCCCTGTCTCTGGCGACTGAGGGCAACAATGGGACTCTCAATGCGAGCGACCTGAAGTCGATTGCTACGCAGATCTCAGGAATCCGCGATGAGGTGCTCTCTCTGGCGAACACGACCTATATGAACCGGTATATTTTTGCGGGAAGCCAGGGGCACGTCGCCGTATACCCTCGACTCCGCAGTAACGCCGAACACAGCCACCTATAACGGCGATACGGTCGTGTCCTATGTCATGACACCGAACGGCCAGAAGATTCGGACCAATGTTCCGGGCAGCCAGATTTTCAGTGACCCCACCAGCAATGTCCTGCAAACGCTGAACAATCTGGTGGCGGATTTCTCATCCGGAACAGCTTCGACAACCGCCATTTCTGACACGACGGCCTTGAATTCCGCCCTGAACTATGTAAGCCAGCAACGGGTTGTCATTGACAATTCGATTACCCAGCTTCAGGCCGCACAAAGCTATGTCCAGACCCAGAGAACACAGATTACTTCAGCCCAAACGAACCTCATGCAGACAGACGTCGCGCAGGTTTCCACTCAACTAAGCACAGCGGAAACGCAGCAGGCCGCATTGACTCAGGTCCTCAATATCCTCGAAAAGAACAATGGAGACCTGTTTAGCCTCTTATAAATAAAATCCCTTCTGGGGTTTATTTGTGTCCTTCCGGATTGGGGTTAGACCTGCGATAGCTGCGTCCACGGCTCTTGAGAAGAAAGACTTCGCGGCAGAATGGACACTCCCATGGGTAAAGGCCCATCTTCGAATAAACACGTTCCTGCAAGAAGCCGCGTCGTGCCACGCGGGTCATCTCAATATTGCCGCAATTCGGACAGCGACGCTTGCTTTTGCTCATTCTCCCGCTCTAGGACTCCAAGGCACAACAAAAAGAAATAATTACTCTCAACTCTAACGAGATGCAAGACCTGAGTTCCGTCCGCTTTTGATTGCGTTGAGGGGCTATTTACGAGTTTTTATAGATTTTTGATGATGCTGCAAGAAGAAAACCGGGAGCGCAGAAGAGTGGGAAAGGAAATTGACGGCAGATATCGCGCCGTTATTTATATAAGGCAGAAATCAGGCTGTCCGGCGCAGGGCCTCCTGGCAGAACAGTTTTGTTAGCCGAATCAACTCTTCCGGAGCAATCGGTTTAGGCCGATAAAAAACGTTCAATCCGGCATATTCGATTTCTGCATCGGGCAGACCGCTCAAAACCAGAACTGCTAAGTTTGGAAATTGCTCGCGTAGTTTAGCGACAAATTGTGGGCCATTCATCACTGGCATCAAATGGTCGGTGATGACCAAGCGCACATTCCCTGCTAATACGGGATCCTCTAGCAGCGCGAGCGCATGGCTTGCGTTTGTTGCTACAGATACCTTTTTCCCCGCCGAAGTCAGTATCGCCTGTCGAGTAGCGGCCTGCACTGGATTGTCGTCAACAAGAAGTACGGTAAATGCCATAGCTCATGCTTAATGAAGAAATGTTGTCATAACTATGATGCGGTTGGTCAATATTGTGGTTGCTCAAGGCTTTGCGACAAGCCATATTGAAAGCGATCAAGAGTCAGCGCCGTAGTCCTTTCTCGAATTCTGTCTTCTCATGTGCTGAGATATTCATAGCAACGCGCGATTGGAAATACTCAAGACAAAGCCGCAGGCCGGTTTCCAGGTCAATCTTCGGCTCCCATCCCAGCAACTGTCTGGCTCGAGTTATATCGGGTTGCCTCTGCGTGGGGTCGTCAACTGGCAGAGGCTTGAAGACGATTCTGCTTGCAGATCCAGTGACTCGAAGTACTGCCCGGGCGCAGTCCAGAATGGTCCACTCACTTGGGTTGCCGATGTTGACCGGAAGATGTTGGTCGGAATGCGCGAGACGAAGAAATCCGTCGATTTCGTCGGAAACATAGCAAAAGCTGCGCGTCTGGCTACCGTCACCATACACTGTCAAGTCATCCCGCTGAAGCGCCTGCACAATGAAATTGGAAATCACGCGGCCATCTTCAGCGTGGAGCCGTGGGCCATAAGTGTTAAAGATGCGGACGAGTCTTGTGTCGACCTTACGATAGCGATGGTATGCCATGACCAGCGCCTCTGAAAATCGCTTGGCCTCGTCGTAAACCGATCGTGGGCCTACTGGATTCACATTGCCCCAGTATTCTTCTGGTTGCGGATGTATTGTAGGATCCCCATAGCACTCAGAAGTGGAAGCATGAAGAAATTTGGCGCCATACTTGCTCGCCAATTCCAGTGCATTACGCGTACCGGAGGACCCTACTTCAAGCGTCTCGATCCCCAAGCGGCTGTAGTCCTCTGGACTTGCCGGAGACGCAAAGTTGAAGACGTAATCGATCTTGTCGAAATCGAACGGGACGCAGATATCATGCTGGTGAAAGTCGAAGCGTGGCTCGGACTGAAGATGCTTCAGATTTTCAAGAGAACCTGTACTCAGGTTATCGATACCAACTACAGAATTGCCCTCGGAGAGAAGTGCGTCTGTAAGATGAGAACCTAAAAATCCTGCCACGCCTGTGATGAGTACTCGTTTAGTCAATCTGGAATCTCGTGAGGATTTAAGAAGAGGGACGCCTCCAACCAGATGGCGGCGTAGACTCGGCTCGTTCCTAATGGTAAACCATCAGCGCAGGAGCATCGCGATACTGTGAGATTTATGCCTGATTTTTCTCAAGCTCCCTTGCTGTGATACGCGGCAGATATCATGATTCATAATTTTCGAGGAAAACACAAAGATGACATTTATTGCTAAGGCCGTTTTGTTGTCGTCATGTCTCGTTTCGGTATCTCTTTCAGCGCAGACCTTCACACTTGATCAGGCGTTGAGCGCGCCGTTCAGTTCGCAACTGACAGCTGCGCCGACAATAGGAACCTTTGCCTGGGTCACGGATCTGCAAGGCCGCCGTAACCTATGGGTGTCTACGCGCAGCGCGGACCGAAAGACATATAGCTCCAGCCAACTCACAAATTACTCCGATGACGATGGTGTCGACATCGGAGACATTACATGGAGCCCTGATGCTCAGTCCATCGTCTATGTTCGCGGCGGAGATTTCGAATTTCCAGAAAAGCCGGCTCCCAACCCCGATCTGCTTACAGGCGGCGTCGATCAGGAGATTTGGGTCATTTCAACACATGGGGGTGAGGCACGAAAGCTCACAGCAGGTAGAGCACCTGCGGTTTCACCTACTGGCGATGAGATGGCTTATCTCCTTAAAGATCAGATATGGGAGATATCGCTGAAAGACACTGGTGAAAAGCCTGAACAGATACTGCACACACGTGGCAAAGCCTCTTCGTTGCTCTGGTCCCCGGACGGGAAAGAGCTGGCATTCGTCAGCGATCGTGGTGATCACACCTTCATCGGCCTGTATACGCCAGCGACAAAAACGCTTCGTTATCTCGATCCCGGCACGGACCACGACGGCAATCCGGTATGGTCGCCGGACAGCAGGAGCATCGCCTTTGTCAGGGTCCCGTTCAGCAAACACGAAGAGATCTTTGGCCCGAAGCGCACGGGGCTGCCTTGGTCAATCCGGGTGGCCGACATAGACACCGGCAAAGGCCGCGAGATATGGCGCGCAAAGGAAAGCATGGGCAGTGTTTTCCACGAAGCGCAAGGGCAGAGCCAGCTTCACTGGACGAGCACCGGCTCCATCATCTTTCCTTGGGAGGGTGATGGCTGGCTGCATTTGTACTCCGTTGGGTTGAATCACGAAGCCGCAAAATTACTGACGCCCGGCGATTTCGAAGTAGACAGCGTTGCTGCAAGCCGCGATGGCAAGAGCATCACCTATTCGTCCAACCAGAACGATATTGACCGTAGGCACATCTGGAAGCTGGATACTGCAAATGGAAAAATTGTCGAATTGACGCATGGGGATGGAATCGAGACCTCGCCAGTCTTCTCTGGAGATGGAGAGAACATAGCCATCCTGCATTCCGATGCGCGCGTACCTCTTCGTCCAGCAGTCATCGGGGCAAACGGGGATGTCAGCGATTTTGCCACGCAGGCTGAACCAGCCGCCTTCCCCTCTGCGGATTTTGTTGTGCCCCAGCAGGTAATATTTTCTTCCGCCGACGGGATGCGCATTCATGGACAGATCTTCCTGCCCAAAAATGATGCCGACAGCCATAAGCATCCGGCGGTCATCTTCTTTCACGGAGGGTCAAGACGCCAGATGCTGCTTGGCTGGCACTACATGGAGTACTACTCCAACGCCTATGGCATGAATCAATATCTGGTCAATCAGGGCTACATCGTCCTTTCCGTGAACTACCGTAGCGGCATCGGTTATGGCGAAGCATTCCGCGAGGCCGTCAACTACGGAGCAACCGGAGCCAGCGAATTTAACGACGTGCTCGGAGCGGGGCTGTATTTGCGGAGTCGGTCTGATGTGGATGCCGCGCATATTGGCGTTTGGGGCGGCAGCTATGGCGGCTACCTCACGGCTCTGGCCCTGGCGCGGGCCTCGGACATGTTCGCCGTCGGAGTTGATCTCCACGGTGTGCACGATTGGAATCTCGAGCTGGGAAACTGGCTGCCATCCTACGATCCTGCCGCTGATCCCCAGGCTGCAAGGACTGCATGGCTTTCGTCTCCATTGGCGTCCATAAGCACATGGCGCTCGCCTGTTCTTCTTATTCAGGGGGACGACGACCGCAATGTGCAGTTCTCCCAGACGGTGCAGTTGGCCGAAGCATTGCGCAAGCAGAAGGTCGACGTCGAAGAGCTCGTCTTTCCCGACGAAATTCACGACTTCCTGCTGCATCGTGACTGGCTGGCAGCATATTCCGCCGGCGCTGCATTTTTTGCGAAGCATTTGAAATAGCGCAGCGGCTATACGCGCAACTCTTGCTGCGGAACCATGTCTCTGTGCGCATTGGACGCGGAAAGGAAGAACGGGGTATGCCGAGTAAATGGTGCGAGAACAGTCGGGCGAAGAGCTGCCGCAGTAAACAACTACACGTAATTGTCTTCTGCATCGGGCGCAGAACGGCGGCTTGTGTCTCGTCTACCGCATAGTTGTTTCATTTATATGGGCATTGCGGAAGCAATGCCCATATAAATGAGAGTCTGTTTTCAACTGACGAGAATGATGATTAAACTTGGACACACTCTTGCGAAGGATGCCGACCGAATGGAAGAATGGTGCGGCAAATCAATCCAATCGAATTCTACCCAGAAAAGATTCGGAGTTGGCCGTTGAAAGAGATTTCCATTTCAGGCCCGAAGAAAGAGAGCAAGCATCCGAAATGCCATTGTCAAATGAACTGAAGTTGTTGCGAAACGCTCCTCTGCCTTTTCTCAAAAAATACTGGGTTTCCCCGAGCAGCCAATATTCAGTAAACCAGCTGCCGGACTCGACAAACCCTGCATTCTATTCACGGGAACATGCGTTTCAGGGCCAGAAGCGCCAGATAGACGGCCAGGTGACGATGAGCCAGGCGGAGCACAAAATTGCCTACGCCAACCTCCTGCCCGGTGGCGGCGACAGCTACGCCCTGCACTGCTACAACACCAATCAGCTTACGCAGGCGCAGAAGCAAGACCTGCTGCCTATCTGGTATCTGCCGTGGTGGGAAGACCGCGTAACGAAAATGCGAATTCTAAAGGCGAACCAGATGCCGGGAGACTTGCCGAATCCGTCGCTGTTCTTTACCAGCGCATTGACGGGGTGCAGCATCTTCGTGAAGGGACCAGCCGACTCTCCCACGGCATACCATGCCGGGTTTGACAGCAATCGTGATTACGCGGCAAATCCGAAGCAGGACCCGAATAGCATCCGCCACTGGCAGATTTTGTTCGACCGATACTCGCCCAATACACCGGGGCGCGGCGAGGCGAATAAAGGGATGTATCTGGCAGACTTCGATAACAATCCTGACCTGCAGGTGTATTTGAATTATCTGAAAACTTCAGCGCATGGAAATATGGAGATTCGCAGTCTCATCGGCGAAGGGAACGTCTTCGGCGTGCGCGATAACACCTGCAACTGGACTTTCTATCTGCAGGAAGTGGTCACAGTGCAATACAGGACGTTCACTGTTAGACGGAAAATGCTTGGTCTTGGCGCAAAGGAGACGATTTACAGCGCGGTGAAGAGCCAGCGCCGGCCTATGTGCCTGCGCGAGATTTTCCCGAATGGAAATGGCGCTGCCCGCATCTGGAACACGGAGCCGGTGCGGATCTAAATTTCGAAAAAAGATTCGGGCTAAGGTTCTTCCAGGTTCGCGGAAAGCTCTTGCGCTTCTGGAATGGGTATCGATTCGATCCCCGTTGGCCAACTGCTTGTCTATACGGTTGCTCTCTTCTGAGGCAGACAGCTAGGTCCAACTCTTGCTGTCCAAGCACCCGCAACATCACGAAAGACCACGCTATGTCAGAAATTGACAGAACTGCAGGCTGCTCGATCGTACTCATTAGCACCTTATCGTTTTGTGTTGAAAGAAACCATCCACCCTTGCGGAAATTGTGGACAAAGTCGGGTTCGTTACTGCGCAAAACGGCATGATTTCTGTTGAAGCGTGGGGGCCGAGCGTTTGGCGAAATTCTCCGGGCTTTCATCACGCACAGTCACTCTTCGCGTCTAAGCAGACAGAATGATGGAAGGCGAATCTCCGCATTACGTCTCTCGCGAAGACATCGAAGAGTTACTCTCCGAGTTGGAAAAACTGCCGGGCGAGGCTCGCTTTGGATTCTTCGGCCCTAACTCTGTGACCTGGCGGGTGAACAGGGAGTCGGCCATCTTTCTTGGGGCTGGACGCGCGGCGTTGCTGCAGATAGCACATCCCTGGGTTGCGGCCTCGCTGATTGAGCACTCGAACCTGAGGAACGATGCGATTGGGCGGTTTCATTCGACCTTCCGCGTGATTTACACGATGCTGTTCGGCACCCGTGCCCAGGCAGTCGCCGCTTCGCGCCAGATCTATCAACTGCATGCCGGCATCCGCGGACAACTGACTCACCAGCATGGCGAACACTATGAAGCAAATGAGATCAACGCGCTTCGCTGGGTTTATGCCACGCTGGTGGAGAGCGCCATTCTGGCGTACGAATGCGTGCTGCCGCCTCTTACGACTAGCGAACGCGAGCTGTACTACACCGAGAGCAAGTGGATGGCCGCTCTCTTTGGCATTCCTGCCCATGCGCTGCCAGCAGGCTGGGCGGCATTTGCCCGGTACACAGCGGATATGGTCGAGTCGCCGGTGCTCGTGGTAGACGAAGCCGCGTGTATGCTCGGCGCTTGTGTGCTCTCCGGAGTGGGGACATGGGTGCGCCCGCCACGCTGGTATCTGGCGCTGACCGCGCACTGGATGCCAGCGCGGTTCAAGGCAGACTTTCAGATGCCGTTTGGAGCAGAAGAAGCAAAGGCAGCGGAACGAGCTGCTCGCAAGTTGCGTCTCTTGTATCGATGCATTCCTGGCATCCTCCGGTTTGTCGGTCCCTATCACGAGGCCAAGGCGCGTTTGCACGGCCACCCTCCAGGACCCATAACCCGCAGAAATAATTGTTTCTGGATGGGCCAGTCACGCATGCTTTATTCACAACTTGGAGATTTGCAGTCTTGAATTAGGGCTGTTAACACTATAAGGACGAGCAGCGTTGTGAGAGAAAAACGCCCAGATGAGGCGGAGTCCAAATAGTTTGGTGGTTCCAAATTCGAGGACGACAACGAAGTACGACCCGCCTTCCCCGAAACCCGGAAAGACGGGCCAATTTTTCTGATTTCGTTGTCACTCGTCACTGGAAGAGATCCGGTATTCGTCCCTCCGCGCTCCTAGAACTCGTAAAAATTGGCGCTCATCGCTGTCGCCCTAATTAATATTGTTGGCAGACCCTAAATGCTTTGCTGAAAAAAGGCTGATTTTTGAGACCTATAATCTCAGCATCATGGCTTCATTGCTTCGCGACGTCCATTTCAGCACTCGCATTCTGCGTAAGAATCCTGGATTCGCCGTGGCGGCGATCATCATTCTGGCATTGGGAATTGGGGCGAACACGGCGATGTTCACGGTGGCGAGCGCGCTGCTACTGCGGCCGTTTCCGTATCACGAACCGCAGCAACTGGTGAGTCTTAGCGTAAAGGAAAAGATCACGGACTACGGTGGCACGCTCCTGCGCTATGAGTTGGTGCGTGACCGGAACAAGTCTTTTCAGGCTGTTGCTGCGTGGACGAACGATACCTTCGATCTAACCGGCCACGGGGAACCGTTGCAAGTATCGGTGGCGCGCGTAACGCCTAGCTTTTTCCCTATGCTTGGCGTGCGACCGCAACTAGGGCGCTTGTTCAGCGAAGCGGAGGGCAGGCCTGACGGCACGCATGTCGTGATCTTGAGCGACGCGATCTGGCGCAGCCGCTTTGGCGGTGATCCCAACATCGTCGGCCAGACGGTGGCGCTGGATACGGTGCCGCATACGGTGGTCGGCATACTTCCCGCCGATGCGAAGTTTCCGTTCGTCGGTCAGGCGGACATCTGGACGCCCCGCTATTTTGAACTCACGCTGATGAGCATGCAGAGGCTGAGCCTGGGTGTGGGCTATCTCAGTTTTCTGGCGCGTTTGCGGCCTGGAATTACGCTTGCGCAGGCGCAATCTGAACTGGCAGTGCTGAACCAGCAGTACCGGCAGCAGAATCCAGAAGCGCCGGACGCAGATGCAAGCGTGGAGATGACCGCCAGCCCATTGCGTGATCTGGTCATTGCGGATTTGCGCGGACGGGTGCTGATGTTGTCAAGCGCAGTTGCCCTGGTGCTGCTGATAGCCTGCGCGAATGTAGCGAGCCTGCTGCTTTCGCGCGCTCTGACCCGCAAACACGAGATTGCAATGCGAACGGCCCTGGGGGCAAGCCGGGGAGTGATCGTCCGGCAATTGCTGACCGAAAGCGTATTGCTCTCGCTCGTTGCGGGCGTGCTCGGAGTAGGAGCGGGCTGGGGCGCGACGCGGGCACTGGTAGCACTATCCGCCAGTCAGTTGCCACAAGGCATCCCGATTACGATGGATGTGCGAGTGCTCCTTTTTGCCATTGGAGTGTCGCTGCTTACCGGACTGGGTTTCGGGATTGTGCCTGCGCTGCAACTTGCACAGGCAGACCTGAATACGACGTTGCGGGAGGAAGGCGCGAGCACGTCGGCGGTTCGCGAGCGGACGCAGTTGCGAAGTCTTTTGGTTGTGGGCCAGGTGGCGCTCTCGTTGGTGCTCCTCATTGGTGCAGGACTTCTGTTGCGCAGTTTCGCGCGATTGCTGGACACCAATCCCGGCTTCGATGTGCGCAATGTGCTCACCATGAATGTTTCGCTGCCGACGGTGAAGTACTCGAAGCCGGAGCAGCAGATAGCCTTCTTCGATGAAGTCCTTCGCCGTGTTGCCGCACTGCCGGGAGTACGCAATGCGGCAATCTCTGCGGCCCTGCCTTTGAGCGCGAAACGAATCACACCTATGCTGCCCGAGGGTCAGCCAAACATGCCACTGGGCCAGCGGCCATTCCTTGATATTGAAGCCGTCAGTCCGCAGTGGTTTGCCGTAATGCGTGTTCCTCTTCGCAATGGCCGATTCTTTGCTGTGGCTGACAATGAGCAGGCACCAAAGGTCGTTATCGTGAATGAGGCATTTGCACGCCGCTTCTGGCCCAACCAAAATCCGCTAGGGAAGCACGTCATCATCGGCCGCTGGCCGCAGGGAGCGGAAGTGGTTGGAGTTGCCGGAGACATCAGGAACAACGGCCTGGCGGACGAAACGCGGCCCCAGGTCTACATTCCGTTTCCGCAGTTGGCCTGGGGCAATATGAATCTACTGGTGCGCACCACTGTACCGCCCAAAAGTATGACGTCCGCAGTGCGCGGCCAGATTTCGGCTGTCGACCCCGATCAGCCAGTGACAGGCGTTCAAACGATTGAGGAACTAATGGACGGCTCGCGCGCACAACCGCGCTTCACCATGCTCTTGCTGGGCGTGTTTTCAGTGGCCGCGCTGGCGCTGGCGATCATCGGAATTTACGGGGTGCTGGCGTACTCGGTGGCGCAGCGGCGGCACGAGATGGCGATTCGTCTGGCTCTAGGGGCGGAGCACGGTGACATCCTTCGACTGGTGGTTCGGCAGGGGCTGCTGCTGGCGGTCGCCGGCATTGCTGTGGGCCTGATTGCGGCACTTCTGATGACGCGGTTGATGGCGGGACTGCTGTATGACGTTGGGGCGCGCGATGTGACGACATTTGTACTGGCCCCACTGATTTTTCTCGTCGTTGCGTTGCTCGCCAGCTATTTGCCGGCGCGGCGGGCCACGAAGCTCAATCCAGTGGAGGCGCTGAGGGAAAGCTGAGAGGCAAGAAGAATCTCAGCATTGCTCGATATCACTGGGATTCTTCTCTCCGCTCAGAATGACGTTCCTTTGAATCGTTCTAGTGTTTTACCGCGATGGCGGAGATTTCGATCTTGGCATCGCCGATGAGACCGGCTACTTTGACGGTGGCGCGGGCTGGCTTGGGGTCGGGCATGAGCTTGATGTAGGTCTTGTTCATTGCCGGCACATCGGCCAGATCGGCGACGTAGACAGTGACTGAGACAATGTCAGCCATCTGAAAACCTGCCTGCTTTACAACTTTTTCGATGGCGGCAATGGCGCGAGTGGTCTGGAACGTGATGTCGGTTCCAGTGACCTTGCCGTTATCATCGGGGCCCTGCTGGCCAGCCACGTAGAGTGTGTTACCGGCGACGTAGGCGTCGCTGAAAGGCATACCTTTGGTAAAGCCCACGGCCTGTGCGTGGGCGGCACCTGAAGTCAGGACTGTCAGGAGTCCGAACGAGAGAGCGCATACTGCCGTCTGCAGGTAGTTTATCTTCATACGGATGGGTCTCCTTAAAAATCATGGATAGGGAATTCTCTCATCCTGTTCGCACTTTTCCGGATGAAAGAGCTTTGGTTTCCGGGATAAGCGAACGAGACAAACGAATCGGTTAGAGTAAAGGCATGCCCACAGATCAGGATGCAGGCAGTCAGTTTGCAGAAGCCGCTGCCATTATGGCGCGTCTGCGCGCGCCGGGTGGATGTCCCTGGGACCGCGAGCAGACCTTTGATTCGATCCGCAAATATACGCTGGAGGAGACCTATGAGGTTTTCGACGCCATTGAGCGCCGTGACTGGACCAGCCTGAAAGAAGAGTTGGGCGATATGCTCTTGCAGGTGCTTTTTTACTCTGAGATGGCGGCAGAGGCGGGCGATTTCACCATCTTAGATGTAATTTCCGAGCTCAACCGGAAGCTTATCCGGCGTCATCCGCATGTTTTTGGGGACGAGGCGGCTGCGGCCGCAGGTAATATCGCTGAAGGGCTGGAGACGAATGGGATTGATGCAGAGCAAGTTCTCCGTAATTGGGATCAGATTAAGCAGCTAGAGAAAAGTGCTCAAGTAAAGCATGAAGAAAGCAAAGGGCGTTTAGGCGCTGTTCCGCGAGCACTTCCGGCGTTGGCTGAAGCAACCAAGATTGGGTCAAAAGCAGCAAAAGCTGGGTTCGACTGGCCGGATGTGAGCGGCCTTTTCGATAAGCTGCACGAGGAGATCGGAGAGCTTAAGGCGGAATTAGGCGAAAAGCCTGATGCCGCCGCGGTAGCATCGGAAGTGGGCGACCTGCTGTTTACTGCGGTGAATCTGGCGCGTCATCTGCATGTCGATCCAGAATTTGCCTTACGCGAGACGAATGCGAAGTTTCGCCGCCGATTCGCCTCTATGGAAGAGGCCAGCAAGGAGCCGCTGGAATCACTGCCGCCTGCGTCGCTGGAAAAATTGTGGGAAGAGGCCAAAGATCAGGAGCGCAGGACGAGATGAGCGCGACATTTGTTACTCCGCAAGAACGCACGGTCCTGATTCGTACATGTAAAGGGTTTGAGGAACTAGATGCCTGCGTGCAGGTGCAGATTGACGTGTGGGGCTATTCGGATGGCGACGTGATCCCGCGTCGCGTCTTTACGGTGACGCAGAAAATTGGCGGCCAGGTGCTAGGAGCGTTCGACGTAACCGATGGCAGGAGAGACACTCCAGAGAATCTGGTCGGGTTTGCTATGGCGCTTCCGGCGGTGAGAAATCCCATGTCTCTGCGAGACATGGGGCACCCAGAGCCATATCTGCATTCGCACATGCTGGCCGTGCGGCCGGATTACCGCAATTCCGGAATTGGGCGCAGATTGAAGCTGGCCCAGCGGGACGATGCCATCACCAGGGGTTTCCGGCTGATGGAATGGACCTTTGATCCGTTGGAAATAAAGAATTCTTTCCTGAATATCCACAGGCTGGGGGCGATCGTTCGGCGCTATACCCCGAACTTTTATGGTGTATCCTCATCTCGACTGCAAGGAGGGCTGCCTACAGACCGTCTGCATGCCGAGTGGTGGATGCGGTCGGGGGACGTCGAGGCAATTCTGGCAGGCAATTCTGAAGTCAAACAGACGAACTCGATTCAAGAGACGATTACAGTCCCGCATCAAATCAGCAAGTGGAAGTCATCGGAAGAAGATCAGCAGCGCGCGTTTGCTGTTCAGGAGGCGAATCGTCTACGGTTTGAGAACGCATTTGCGCGCGGGCTGGCTGTGATCGACTTCAGGACAGACGACGAAGGCAACGGAATATTCGGACTTGGACAGTGGCAGGAGCCGAGAGACTGACGTATGAAAATTGACGCAATCGTTCTTCGCGAAATCCGTATGCCGCTGGTGCAGCCCTTCCAGACCAGCTTCGGGACCACCACTGACCGCCGCATCATGCTGGTTGAAATAAAAGCCGAAGGTTTTATTGGCTGGGGTGAGTGCGTGGCTGGCGAGCATCCCTACTTCAGCGATGAAACCATCGACACCGCGTGGCTGGTCACGGCACAGGAGCTTGCACCTGCGCTTGCCAGCGCTGATCCGGAGCATGGCGGCAAGTGCCCGGGCATCTTTCGCCAGGTGCGCGGGCATCGCATGGCCAAGGCGGCGCTTGAAAACGCGATCTGGGATCTTGAGGCGCAGATGCGCGGGATTCCACTGGCCGAGCTGCTTGGCGGCATACGCGAGGTCATTCCGTGCGGGGTCTCAATCGGCATCCAGTCAACTATGGAAAAGCAGCTTTCAGAGATTGAGAAAGAGTTGGCGGCGGGCTACCAACGTATCAAGCTTAAATGCAAGCCCGGCTGGGACGTGAAGATGTTTGAGGCTGTGCGCACACGCTGGCCCAACATCACATTGAGCTGCGACGCGAATTCCGCTTACCGGATGAACGACATTGAGCATCTTGTCAGTTTCGATGATTTCGATCTGCTGATGATCGAGCAACCGCTCTGGTCTGACGATTTCTACTTCCACTCTCTGCTGCAGAAGCGGCTTGACACGGCCATATGCCTTGATGAGTCGATCCGTAACAGGCGAGATGCGCTGGCGGCGATTGAGATGGAGTCGTGCCGCATCATAAACATTAAGAACGGGCGCGTCGGCGGCTTCAGCGAGGCCATAGCAGTGCACAACGCGGCAGAGGAGCGCGGTATTCCAGTATGGTGCGGGGGAATGCTCGAGACAGGCATCGGTCGCTCGCACAACATTGCGCTTTCGTCACTTGAAAATTTCTTGCTGCCCGGGGACGTATCGGCTTCAAAGCGCTACTGGAAGGAAGACATCATCGAGCCGGAAGTGACGGTCTCTTCAAAAGGCGAAATCACTGTACCGCAGAGCATAGGACGAGGCTTCGGGGTGCGTGAGGACTTGATCAAACAGCTTACTGTTCGCAAAGAGGAGATTCGCGCCTTGGCCTTCGCCTGACCCTCTATCTGAACGGCGGAACGAAAACAGCATGCAATTTGTATTACAAAGTGGCGGGAAAATTCGCCACTGTTGTGTGTTCATATGCGTTTTGGCGTGTCTACAGTTGAGGAAGCGATTATCAATAACTGCTATGACGGTCCGCAGCGCAAGGCGGCTTCACCGAACATCGCGAACACGAAGCGGCATACGATGATCGCCTCGAGCTCATGCAGGTCTTGAAGCGGCCAGCTATCAGCCCGACACTGATCCAACTTCATTCGATGACTCGCAGATGGATGACTTTGATAATGATTTCGCGGAAAGATAACAACTTTGCCTAAGCTCTAAGCAATCCGATCTTATATCGGGTAAAGGGATGAGAACGATTCTTGGCGGACATGTTAGTTGGCGAGGTGGACCGCTCCTTGCGGATCATTTTTCGGCCGCAAATTCATGCAGATATCCAATTCTCCCGATTTTAGATGCTGGTACTCATAAGATGACAGTGCAGCGAAAAAAGTATCGCGGCAAGCCTGGCTATGCAGCTCAATACAGAGATTCCTCACGAACGGTAACCAGTTATCAATGTTAGAGCGAAAGATCTCCAGCTCAACTCCCTCGACATCTATTTTTACAAGATCGACACGCTCGAAACCGCTTAATCTGATTAGATTCGCGATGTCCCAGGCTTCCACGCAAACTTCGTTTACATCTTCTGTTCCACGTTCATGAACGTGGATATTGGCAGCACAGCTTTTCCAACGCAGCACGAGAGTGGCGTGTCTGGACCACGCGGCGCCTCGTACTACTTGGGCCCTTTCACGATAAGGGGCCAAGTTCTCACTACAGACGGTGTAGTTGTCCGCATCCGCTTCTACGGCAAATACCCGCACATTCGGAAACCGATTGAGAAACCATGCACTCGAGAGTCCAATGTTCGCTCCAAGGTCTAGAATCGACGATATTTTCAAGTCGCCAAGCGGAGCATACTCGTTTTCAATCATGATCTGACGGAAGACAAAAGGATCGCTTGTGCGTGCGCGCAGTTTTACTGGATGGTCGAGAAATCTCGGCCACACCCGCACAAATCTTGGCGACGAAAAATTTAGGTTGTATTGCACGGTGCCGAATATCCATTGGCAGGTTGGTATGATGCCAACGGTGTGGCTGGCTCTGGCGCAATAATGGACAAAATTATTTACGCGATTCATGTTCATGAAATGTCCTTTCGCGTGCAAATAAGACGCTGGTCTTTGAATCAGACGCTGCTCCAATAACCTCAAGTGATTGTGTCAAATAACGATAGCTCTCAATGAGACAGGCTTGCTGATCCCGTGTGTACGCCTTGATCTTTCGATTCATCAATTGCGAAATAGCCGGCGTTTGGTGCGGAATATTCATTTCGGCTGCTATTGATCGGACAGCTCTCATAATCGCCAAACTTGCGGTGAAAGTATATAAGCCTACTTCGCGGATTGCACAATGCCCTCTCGCAACTGCGCATTGGTGGCAGTGCTGTTCAGCAGCATCTTGATGGCGTTCTGATAGCCCATCTCGGGGGGGACTGGCTCGAAGCGTAAGGCATCCTCTGTCGTCTGGAAGCTGATGGACTTGATCAGCAGTGCTTTTCCGGTGAGGCTCAGCTTCATGTGTGTGGTCTCCCAGTGATGTTCGCCTACGTCGGCTTGTTCTACGAGGATGCTGCCACCTTTGTATAGACGTCCCAGGATTCCCCAGCCGAATTCGACGTCCGCGATGAGATGCGCGTCAAGCCTGACCATGCGCTCCTGCGCCTTGTCGATCCACAACTCGCCGGCCATGCCCGCGTACACCTGGGCTTCGCGGTCGGGCGGATCGAAGTTAGGATTGGGATGGAAACTGAGACGATAGCATGGGCCATTCGGGCCATCCACCATGCCTTCAAATTTGTAAAGAAAAGCGTCAGGTAGCAGGCGAATCATTTCATTAGCGCGATTACTGTCCTCCTGCTCCCTCTTATGGCGGTGGGCCTGCAGTTCAGGGTGCGCGGCAAGATTATTGAGGCGATTGATCTCGGTCTGCTGTGCATCGGAGGCGAGAGGCTTGTCGTTTACTGCAATGAGGCGTGCGACATCTCCGTCTTTGGTTTCGATAATCTCTTTAGTTGTGATCTTGTTGTCGTCGATCTTGTGCAAGACATAGCGATAGGGATGATTACCATTCGAGGCTTTCAGTTCGTTCTGGGAGGCGCGGCGCACCAGCGCAACCGGATCGCGGGCCACGTCGTTATCATTCTGACCAAATGCCGCATTAGCAAGGAGCAATAGGACAATAGCAACCAGGGAGAAGCTTAAAACATGTTTCAAAGGCCAATCCATCGATATCGATATAGATGAACTGGGATAGGAGCCTTCCGATGTAGGGCATTGGGTTACTGGCCTAAAGCCCAAGGCTTCTGCCGAGCAACATTTTGAAACACGTTCCAGCAACCGGGAAGGCCAAAGAACCGCGCTTTCATTCCTCATGGCCTGTTTTCCATCGTACATTCTTTATCGTGACAGCATTTCTGCGCATCTTCCAACACGCTGAACAGTTAGACGCTCAGTTTCGCAGCGAAGTTTTCCTGAATCAAGCACTTCGGTTCTATTTTTGAACCGGCCGGGACAGCTTTAGCGTCTTCGCGTAGTTGCAGGGTAGTTCTTCGTTGCGTATATTCGTGGCAACGTCCCAGGTTTTCAATAGTCAGGAGAAAATTACATGGCTGCAGGCGACAGCGCAACTGCCACGATCGGAAAATCCGTCCAGATTCGCGGTGAAGTCAAGGGAAGTGAAGATCTTCTTGTGGATGGTCTTGTCGAGGGCACAATCACGCTCACCGACAGTAGGCTTACGATCGGCTCCAATGCGCGTGTACAGGCCAATGTGGCGGCGCGTGACGTGGTGATTCTTGGCACGTTAAACGGCAATATCAATGCGTCGGGACGTGTTGAAATGCGCGTCGGCTGCCGTGTTACAGGTGACCTTAAGGCGGCCCGTCTAGCGATTGAGGAGAACGCCGTCTTTTGTGGCAAGGTAGACTTAGTACAGGCATCGGGTTCGACGGAAAAGCACACCGCTTCTACGTCGCAGCAAACCACTACTGAAAAGCCTGGAGCGCTCTTTGGCGCAGCAAACTGAGTCCGGCACGGGACCACTGATACGATTACTGGTAATGAAATTGCTCAAAGGTATGGAATGAGCGTGCTGCGAAGCATATTCAGCCGCGGCCAGAGCGAAGATCACGGTCACAAGCCCACTCTCCTCTCCGGACCGCGACTGCCGCGACATTCAAGCGGCTGGTCCGCCTTACAGAAGCATCTGAAGGCGGAGCAATCTTTGCGTGTGCTCGACATTGGCCCTACTTCGCCGTCGAACATTAATTACCTCACCAGCTTGGGTCATAGCGTGTGGATGGCTGATGTTGTCGACGAAGCGCTGAAGAGCGAATGGATATTATCTCCTGCAGAACCGGGCGGTCAGCCACGATTTGACGTTGACGGCTTTTTCGAGCAGAACCTGAATTTCAATCGGCGCGAGTTCGATGTTGTGCTGTTGTGGACGACCCTCGACTACATCCCTGAAGGGTTGATTGAACCTTTGGTTGAGCGACTCTATCACTCAGTGCTTCCCGGCGGACGGATTCTCGCGTTATTTCACACCAAACAGACTGGCCCTGAGACAGTCTTTTGCCGGTACCATTTGACAGAAACCGAAGATATTGAGATGCAGGAAAGCGCACCGCATCCCATCCAGCGGGTCTATACCAACCGCAAAATCGAGCAGCTATTTAAAGCCTTCAGCAGCTCCCGCTTCTTCCTGGCCAAAGACAATCTTTACGAAATCATCATCACGCGCTAAATCTTCGCCTGAGTTCTTCAGCCTGGACTGGCTGAGGGAGCTTTGCCTGCTCCGGCCATAACGACTGTTGCACCGGGCTTGCATCCGATGGATCCATCTTGCGAACCGGCTGAAGTTCTCCACGCCGGTTTCCCAGTCCATATTTTCTTACGGCCGCTGCCAGCATGTCGGCGATGCGCTTATGATATGCCTTTGAGGTGAAGGCATTCTCGGCATAGCGCTTTTCATAGGCAGCTTCGAGAGCGGGGAAATTTTCATGCACAAAGGCCAAAAACGTTCCTTTGGAGCAGGGCTTAAGGAACAAGGGATTCGCGGCGAGAAAACTGGCCTGCGCGGCTTTGGCACGTCTCGCTATGGCATCGAATGCGGCAGGTGTGTCGTTAATGCCTGGCATGATGGGGCAGCAGAGCACGCCAGCGCGCAAGCCCTCCTCACGCAAAGCCGCGACAGTCTTGAAGCGCAAATCAGGACGCGGCGCTCGCGGCTCAAGAATGCGCGCCAGCTTCGCATCAGGCGTAGTGATGCTAAGGTGCAGTGCAAGCTGGTTATGCGCGGCGAATTTCTTGAGTAAATCGAGATCGCGCAGGATAAGCGTGGACTTAGTCACGATGCCGAGTTTCAGTCCGCGACACTCCGCCATTACTTCCAGAAGACTTCGCGTGACGCGCATGCGGCGCTCAACCGGCTGGTAGGGATCGGTAGCTGTGCCCATCGCGATTTCTTCGCCGGGGCGGAGCTTGCGAAGTTCCTGCCGCAGCAGCCATGCGGCGTTTTGCTTGACGAAAATGAGGCGCTCGAAAAGCTGCGGGTCGCGCAGTTCCATGAACTCGTGTGTGTAGCGCGCAAAGCAGTAGCGGCACCCGAACTCGCAACCCCTGTATGGGTTGATGGTTTTTCCGAAGGGAAGTGCGCGTTTCGATACCGACGTGTTGAGGATCGACCGCACCTGAATCGCGCGGTACTCTGTCAAATGGCCGGTATCGGCAACCTCCGCATGGCTGGCGAGACGCGCAATTCCGACTAATCTGGGCTGCCGTCCGTCTTCCCCGAATAGTGACAATGAGCTGGATATATTCGCTTTTTATTCGCCCATCCAATTACGCTACTCCCGGGCTGAGTGGCCGTCAAGAGTGGAAATTCTTGGCAGAAAAATCAATGATTTAACCGAGTTTTAGGCGCATCCTAAGGTAAAAAAGGAGCATATATGGCTGATTTGCAGGGCACGATTGTTACCTGGCTGGGACATGCCACAGTCCACATTGCGACGGCGAAGGGGACGTCGATACTCATTGACCCATTTATCGAACAGAACCCGAAATTCCCCAAGAATTACAAGCTTCCGGCAAAGATTGACCTGATTCTAGCAACGCATGGTCACGGCGACCATATTGCTGACCTCTTAGAGGTAGCAAAGAAGCACGACTCCACTGTCGTCGGCATGGTTGAACTTATCGGGTGGGCGCAATCTAAGGGTGTGAAGAACGCAATTGGCATGAACCTGGGTGGCTCGTGGAAACACGACGATGTGACTGTCAGCATGGTTGAGGCAAGACACAGTTCTGGAATCAGCGATGGAAATCAGACTGTTTATGGGGGCGAGCCAATCGGATTTGTTGTCACCATCCAGAACGGACCTGTGCTGTATCACGCAGGCGACACATGCGCCTTCCTTGACATGCAGCTTATTCGCGACCTTTATCATCCGCAGCTCGCCATGCTGCCTATTGGCGACCATTACACGATGGGACCGAAGGGCGCAGTGATAGCGGCGAAGTATCTGGGAGTCAAGAGTGTGCTGCCGATCCACTATGGGACATTTCCCGTGCTTACGGGAACTCCCGAAGAGTTATCGCAATTACTGGATGGAAGCGGCATTGAAGTGAAGGCAATTTCGCCGGGCGAAAGCCTGAGATGAAGGCAGGCAGCTGCAAGGTTCTGAAGCTGCCCTAACTGTAAAGTAATTATTTCTTGGCAGCCTGTTGCTTTTTGCGTTCCGCCCAGCGCTTCTTCATGGCTTCAGCAATGCGGCGGCGGCCTTCTGCGGTCATCGTCCGCTTGCGCCGCTTAACTACGACTTTCCTGCTGCTCGAACTGGTGCGCGAAGAAGATGTTCCAGCCAACAGCGCGCGCGCCTGTTTCAGGCGTGAAATCTCATTGTCCAACTCAGCTATTATTTTGCTGACTTCCACTATTCCCTCCGTTTGGACATCACAGTTAATTTTTATGTTGCGTTAGGAGAAGCAAAGTATCAGGAGCAATTGCGTGCGCTACTTTTCCAACATGCTGCATGCACTGGTACGAAAACAACAATGGCATAAAGCAAGAGCGCGTCTAACTCTTTCCTACTCTACGGGAACAAATCAGTAATTGACAAATGTGCTGGTCAAAAGAGGTGCAGAAAAGAAGGCTAAGTCGTGTTCACTGTCTCTAAGAGAGCAGTTTATGCGTCATGGTCGGATGGTTCGGAAGATGGCCTGGGAGCAGGAATCGAATAGTCCAGGCCCTTGCCTGGCCTGGGTGCAAGAGGCGAATCCAGCGTGTCGCCTTTGCTTCCATCTTTGCGGTAACGACGGATATCGCGCAAAGTTTCCTGCTTGTCACGCGCATACTCAATGGCGAGACGCGTAAGGGCATAGGTGACAATGTCGCTATGATGCAACCCTTGCATCTCAGGATCTCGTCGGAAGTTAAGCCACAATCTGTGCACAAGCTGTACGTCATCGGCCTGCAGCGTAGGAGCATGGGGTCCGATGTGAAAGCCCTGCGCATCGCCATTCGGCATGACGACATAGAAGGTAAATTGCCGTTTTGGCTCCGGCAGGTTCTCCCATGCCTGACCCACATGATAGGCCTGCTCCTGCGCGGTCATCTTTGTAGATAGTCCGGAAACCAGCGCCGTAACTTCAAGTGAGTTCGCCGTCTGCACCAGGGCCGCGAAGATATCGCCTGCGGGAACAACCAGCAATGAGATATGTTTGCCAAAGCTCTCTGCTACTGACACAGCTTTGGTAAAAAGCATCTGCTCATGCTCGCTGAAGAGCTGTTCGGATGCGCTGATATATGCTGGGCCGCCAGCGCCCATCATGCGGGCCGTCAGCACGACAATGTCCTGGTCATCGGTATTCGTGCGTGAAAGGGCCCACTTTAGCGCGAATGGGTTCGCAGCATCGCGTATTGTAACCAGGATGCTGCCGGGACGGAGTTCCAGCGCCTCGCGTCCGATGGTCTCCGGTTGCTCAAGCTGGAAATGCTCCTTCATCTGCTTCGCCGCCGCAGCATGCTTGCGTTTGTTGCGCGCTTCGGAAACGGTGAAAATCGTGTAGAAGGAAGCAGCAAAGAGTATACCGCTTTCCGTGGCCACGCTCTTGGTAAATAAGTTGACGACCGCCGTGCAGAGCAGAACGATGAATACCGAAAACAAGCCGATGGGAAGCTCGGTTTTGCCGATGCAGATGTTGATTGGCACCTTCCATCCGCGTTCGCCTTTGTATTTCCAGCGCAGCACCAGCATGGCCAGCGAGTTAAAGGTGAAACTCCAGATCACGCCGAAGGCATAAGCCTCGCCCAGGGTAATGACGTTGCCGCGGCTGGCGATGATGGTGAAAAGCTGCAGGGCCGTGACCAGGTTGACGATGCGATAGCTGGTGCCGAATTTCTTGTGCGGCTTGCGAAACCAGTCGGTGAGAACGCCGTCTTCGGCAATGCGCATCAGCACGCCGGTCGAACCGATGATGGAGGTATTGATCGCCCCGGAGAGAATCAGGAAGCCGACGATAACGACAAAGACACGGAAGATAATCTTCAGCGTGAGCGGTCCGACGACATACATCGCTAGACCTGCGATCAGGTTGTCGCGATATATGGGCACACGCACCGAATCCGGAATCAGCATTACCGCCAGCAGCGAGACGATTCCGGTGAATACGAAGCTGTAAATGGCGATGACGATCGCTGCGCGCTTCAGGTTTTTGAGCTTAGGGTGCTCGATCTCGCGATTGACCTGTGCCAGCGTCTCCTCGCCGCTCATGGCGAGCACAGAGTGGCCGAATGCCATGATGATGCCGAAGAGTCCGAGAGTGGTCGCAAACTTGGTCCCGGCGAGAAAGCCGAGCGCATCATGCGAGAAGTGCAGGTTTGAAGGAATCGGAAGAGGCGGCAGCGCGGCCCTGACATGAATGGCGGAGAAGATGCCCCAGCTCAGCAACAGCACCACCATCACGGTGGTAATTTTCATTACTTCCAGAGCCTTGTCGGTCGATTCCTCAATGCCCTTGGTGTTCTGCCACCAATAGTAGATGGTTACCACGATGCAAAAAACCGCCGATGTTGCATCCATCGGCAATTGGCGCGCATGACCTGCGTTGATAAGGGCAACCGGCAGCCATCCGTGAGCCGCGCCGACGGTCGTCAACTCATTCAACAGGCCCGTGATGTATTGCCCTGCAGACACACCCGAAATTGGTCCTGTAAGGATGTAGTCAAACATCAGGGCCGATACGCTCAGTTTGGCAAATGTGCCGCCCAGAGCCTCCTTCACCACGCGGTATACGCCGCCGCGGGTGAACATCGAGCAGCTTTCCACATACACCGCGCGCACGCCGAAGGCGAACACCATGACGCCGAGGATGAACCAGGGCGCGGCCTTGCCTACCGCCTCTTCCGCAATGCCGCCTGCGTAGAAAGCTGAGGAGCCCAAATCATTGAGAACGACGGCTGCCGCACGCCAGAAGGATATGAAGGTGAGCATGACCGAGGAGGCAACTACCAGCCTCACCCGGTTCGATTGCGGAGCGTTAAACGTTTGACCGACTGACATGGATGAAGGTGAAAACCTTGCTTCTCACCACCGGGCAAAGTACTGCCCCCGGCAAGGACGCTCAGCGCTGAGTTTATGTCTAGTTTGAACGGCAGTCAATGAGGAAGCGTGTGGTGGGCTTTATTCCCCGGCGATTTGTCGCAAGTCTTCTATAAAGCTGATGATAACGACAATTGCCGAGCCGGCCAGTCCGATGAAAAAAAGCCAGGTCAGCAGGTGCATTCCGAGATACACGAGTGCGCTCACAGCAGTATTCTACCGCGAGCGCGATGTGCTGGTCTGGATGGTAGACTCAGCCTGAATGCGCTCCTTCATTCGCAGGCCCATTCTTCTCGGGTTGCTCTCGGCTATCCTTCTCGACCTGCCATTTCCCATTGCCGGACCACTGCCGCGATGGCGCGCGGCCTTTGCCTGGGTTGCCCTTATCCCTCTGCTCTATGGGCTGCTTATGGAATGCAGTGTCGAAGCAGAACACTACCTGCGCCGCAGCGTACTTGCCGGGTATGTCTGCGGAGTGTTCTGGTACATCCTGAACTGCTACTGGATTTACGCCACTATGCACCTTTATGGAAATGTGCCGCCACCGGGCGCGGTCGGCATTCTGGTGCTCTACAGCATGGTGCTGGGTCTGTATTTCGCGCTCTTCGGATTTCTTGTAGCGCTGTGCCGCAAGGCGTTTGGTACGAATGTATTTCCTCTAGTGCTGGCGCCGTTCTTCTGGGCAGCGATTGAACTGGCCGCCGCGCACATCACCAGCGTTCCCTGGGACCAACTGGGCTACTCGCAGGTGGATAATTTCCTGCTCACGCGCCTTGCTCCGTTCACCGGCGTTTATGGAATTTCATTCGTGCTTGCTGCGGGGAATGCATTGCTCGCGGCTGCGCTGCTTGCGCGCTCCATTCATATGCGCATCCGGATCAGCGTAGGGGCCATGCTGCTGATTGTGCTGCTTCAGTTCGGTTCATTTTTTGCGCCGAAGCCGTCTCCAACCTCGACTTTTGCCGTTCTGTTGCAGCCAAACCTCGATGTAGGTGCGGACAACGAATGGGTTGGCCCGGTGTGGGATGAAAATGCTTCGTGGATTCTGGAGCAGAGCCGTCTCACCTGCACTCCTGCTTATATGGGACTGCCGAGGCACTCGGCAAAAATGCAGCAGCCGTCGTGCGGCGGGAACGTATCGCCTCCGGGTGTTGTTGTGTGGCCGGAAGCGCAGTCTTCTTTGCGCAGCGATGAGCCGCGCACAGTTGCTTTGTTGCGCAGCATGGCGACTAGTACGCACGCTCCTGTAGTCGCAGGTATGCTGGGACACGATCAGGCAGGCACATATAATTCCGGCGTCTTTACTGCTCCGGATGGCAACATTCTTGGCCGCTACGACAAGATCCACCTCGTTCCCTTCGGCGAATATGTGCCTTATCGGAATGTCTTTTTCTTCGCAAAGCATCTTACGCAGCAACTTGTCGATTTGCAGCGCGGCACTTATCGTAAGGTCTTCAGCGCCGGCGGACATACTTTCGGCATCTTTATTTGCTACGAATCAATCTTTGCGGATGAGGTGCGCCAGTTTGCCATCAATGGAGCGCAGGTCTTCGTCAATATCTCTGATGACGGCTGGTATGGCGATACCAGCGCACCGTGGCAACACCTGAATATGGCGCGGATGCGGGCGATTGAGAACGACCGCTGGATTCTGCTCGACACGAATAATGGAATTACCACGGCTATCGATCCGCGAGGCCGCGCGACGGTAAGCGCGCCGCGCAATGTGCGGACTTCGCTGGTGGCGCGGTTCAGCTACAACGACGATCTCACCTTCTACGCACGCTACGGCGACCTCTTCGCCATCCTCTGTGGGATAATCACATTAGCGGCCGCAGTGAAGGCAGCGCGCCTTCTTGCCCGCCAATCTTCACGTAAAAGACAGGTCTCCTAAGTGTTGAACGATCTCGAATTCGCCTACACGCCCGTCCGGGACAAAGTCCGCGACCTGCGGGAGTATCTTTGACTCTGCCCGTCTTCGCAAACAATTAGCTGAAATAGAAACTAAACTTTCTGATCCAGGTCTGTGGTCGAATGCCGCGCTGTCGCAGCCGCTGATGCGTGATCGTAAGCGCATCGAGGAGCGGCTTGCTTCAGATGATGAGCTTGTAAGCCGCACAGGAGACATCGAGGCGTATTTCGATCTCGCGCGTGAAGGCGAGCCTGTCGAGCCGGACCTCGAACGCGAGATTCAGTCGTTGAGCGAATACGTCGAGAAGCTCGAAGAGCGCACCATGCTCTCAGGTGAGACTGACGCGCTGAATGCAATTGTGACCGTGCATCCGGGAGCGGGCGGCACCGAGAGCCAGGACTGGGCCGAGATGCTGATGCGCATGTATCTGCGCTGGGCTGAGCAGCAGGGCTTCAAGACGGAGATGAACGACTATCAGGACGGCGAAGAAGCCGGCATCAAGTCGGCGACCTTCACCGTCTCCGGCGACTATGCCTTCGGCCTGCTCTCGGGCGAAACCGGCGTGCACCGCCTCGTGCGCATTTCGCCGTTTGACGCAGCCAAGCGCCGCCATACTTCATTTGCGTCGGTCTTTGTCTCGCCGGGAATCGACGATTCGATAGAAATCGACATCAAACCGGAAGACATCCGTACAGATACGTACCGCTCGGGCGGCAAAGGCGGCCAGCATGTCAACACGACTGACTCCGCCGTACGTATCACGCATATTCCTACCAACATAGTAGTGCAATGCCAGAACGAGCGCTCGCAGCACAAGAACCGCGAGAAGGCGATGAAGATGCTGCGCTCGCGTCTCTACGAATTCGAACTGGAAAAGAAGAAAGCCGAGACAAAGAAGCTCGAAGACTCAAAGCTGGACATTAACTTCGGCTCGCAGATTCGCTCCTATGTTCTGCAACCCTATCGCATGGCCAAAGACCACCGCACAAAAGTCGAGGTTGGCGATGTGGATCGCGTGCTCGATGGCTACTTAGAACCGTTTATTCGTGGATATCTGATGATGCGGCGGAATGGCGGAGTGTCTGTGGCTGTGGATGCGGGAGACGATTTGGAATAAGGCCGTGGCCTTTGATATGAACGAACCTGCCACCATCCGCGAAATTCTCGATAACGCGAAGATCATCGCTGTCGTTGGCCTCACCGATAAGGAAGGCCGCGCCAGCCTGGGTGTTTCGCGTTTTATGCAGAGTCGTGGATATCGCATTGTCCCGGTCAATCCGCTGATAGAAAGCTCGCTTGGTGAGAAGGCTTACTCTACACTCGATGCGACGCTTGAATCAGTGGGCAGGATCGACGTTGTCAATGTTTTTCGCCAGCCGAAATATGTTCTCGATATCGTGAAGGACACGATCCGTCTGAAGATTCCGTATCTCTGGCTGCAGGAAGGCGTTGTGCACGAGGAAGCCGCTGCCCAGGCCGAGGCTGCTGGAATTAAGGTGGTGATGGACCGCTGCATTCTGAAAGAGCGCATGGCTGCCGGCTGGGGCTAAAAAGCAGATCCTTCGCTGTGCTACTTCACTGCGTGTCTTCGGCAACCTTGTAACCGGAACATTCTGCAGTGCGTCCTACAATAGAGTTACCGGCAAAATGCGCGTCCGCACTCTAATTCCGATTCTTTGCATCTTGATTTTCACGTCTGTGGCGTGGTCTGCGCCGACAGCAACGGCGCCGCACCTGACCGTGCAACTGGTTGTGCCGCCTGCGGAAATCTATCCGGGGCAGAACTTTACTGCGGGCCTTTATTTCAAGCTCGATCCCGGCTGGCACGTTTACTGGATCAATGCTGGCGATTCCGGTGAGCCGCCGCGCGTCAGGTGGACGCTGCCCGAAGGTGTTACCGCCGACGGGATGCAGTTTCCCGCGCCGAAGCGTTTGCCGCTCGGCCCTTTAATGGACTTCGGCTATGAGAATGAAGTCCTGTTTCCGGTCCCGGTGCACGTCAGTCCGGCATTTAAGCCCACAGGCAATGAGGCAACGTTAAGTGCAAAGGTAGACTGGATCGTCTGCCGTGAAGTTTGCATTCCCGGCAAAGCGACTCTTGACGTTGAGCGCACAGCGCTGTCATCGCCTCCGTCGTCGCCTACTTTTGTCAGCGCGGACCAGCAGTTGATCGCGCGTCTGCAACACACCATGCCGCAGCCGTCGCCCGCGAGCATGGAAGCGAAGTTCATGCCGACGGCCACAGGCTTCAATCTGACGGTGATTACCGGCAGGCAAGAGACAGCGGCGCAGTTCTTTCCCTTCGATCAGAACCAGCTCGCCAACGCCGCGCCACAGCCGGTAACGCCGCTCGGCAACGGATTCGAGATCAGCCTGAAGAAAGACGAGAACCTCAAGCAGAATCCAGGTCGGCTGCATGGGCTAATTGTTCTGGGTGATGGCAATGCCTTCGAGATCAACGCAGAGCAGGGAACACTTGCCGCCGCGAAATCCTCTTCAAGCAGTGATACGGCGGGCCTCGCCAAAATCGCCGGGCTTGCGTTCATCGGCGGCATGATTCTCAACCTCATGCCGTGTGTCTTTCCTGTGCTCTTCATTAAAGGCCTATCGCTCTTGCAGTCCTCGCAACAGGAGCGCCACAGGCTGCGCGCACACGGATGGGTGTATACGCTCGGCATCCTCGTCTCGTTCTGGATCGTCGTCGCGCTGCTGCTGATTTTGCGTGCGGGCGGACGTCAGCTTGGATGGGGCTTTCAATTCCAGTCGCCGATTTTTATTGGCATCATCGCACTGCTGCTCTTTTTCCTCGGGCTCTCGCTTGCGGGACAGTTTGAGATTGGTCTCTCTCTCACCAGCAAAGGCTCCGGGCTTGCGGCGCAGCATGGATACGCGGGCAGTTTCTTTACCGGAGTGCTGGCGATGGTCGTCGCCACTCCCTGTACTGCGCCATTTATGGGGGCGGCGTTGGGCTATGCACTCGCTCATTCGGCCCTTGTCAGCCTTGTGGTTTTCACGGCGCTGGCATTGGGGCTGGCTGCGCCTTATCTGTTCCTGACCTTCAATCCTGCATGGACGAAGCTCCTGCCGCGCCCCGGCGCGTGGATGGAAATTCTCAAACAGGCCACGTCAATCCCTATCTTTGCTACAGTGATCTGGCTGGTGTGGCTCTTCGTCCAGTCTGCCGGAACGAATGCGCTCTTTTATCTGCTGTCCGCATTTCTGTTGCTGGCCATCGCCGGTTGGATACTCGGACGCTGGCCAGCCCGGCTAATTGCAACCACGGCTGCTACTTTTGTGCTGATTCTGGCAATCGCGCTTCCTGTTCTCGGCGCGCGCAAGGGCAGCGTGGCGTCCGCGCATGCCAACACAACAATAGCAAAGTCGCAGTGGGAGCCATTCTCGCCTGCACTGGTGGAAAAATATCGAGCGCAGGGGCGTCCAGTATTCATTGACTTCACAGCTGACTGGTGCCTCAGTTGCCAGGTAAATGAGCGCGTCATTCTCAACAGAACTGATGTGCAGCAGAAACTGCGCGATGGCGGATTCGCTCTCGTCCGCGCCGACTGGACAAACGCTGATCCCACCATCACGCAGGCTCTCAATTCACTCGGACGCAGCGGCGTGCCCACTTACGCCATCTACTCAGGTACCGCACAGGACGCGCCACAGGTCCTCCCTGAAGTATTGACGCCGGGCATAGTGCTCAACGCGATTGACCGGGCGCAGCAGAAACAGGCAAGCCTCGCCCGCTGATTTTCTACTGCATATTCCTCACAATTCAAGTCTGTTTTTCCACAACGAAACCATGAAGATCCGGTGAAAATGCCGGCCATGCAGAGGCAGGCCGCATTTTGTAACTGTCGCGTCACATATCTCTGGCATGTTGTCTCAGAGACTTCTCTACATTGATAAAGCGCTCGACAGGGCAAAAGGTTCTGGTGCACAATGAGCGGCAACCTGAATCACTGCCCCTGATTTTCTGGAGAACTGACGACGGCAACTTCCCCACAACCGCGCAGACGGTTGTTTCTTATGCCGTCCGGTATCAAACTCAGTCCATTTGAACGCGTTGCTGTAAACAGGAGGCCGTAGACCCACATGAAAAGTCAGCGATTGTTGCAACGAAGCTTGAACTCCGTCATCATCCTTGCCGTTTGCCTGCTTGTCAGCGCAAGCAGCAGGGCGCAGTCTATTCAAGGAAGCATTCTCGGCAACGTAAAAGACGCCGGCGGCGCTGTGGTTGCCGGGGCCGACGTTTCCCTG
The DNA here is from genome assembly GCF_035631355.1 of Alloacidobacterium sp. Classification (NCBI taxonomy): domain Bacteria; kingdom Pseudomonadati; phylum Acidobacteriota; class Terriglobia; order Terriglobales; family Acidobacteriaceae; genus Alloacidobacterium; species Alloacidobacterium sp. The sequence continues at coordinate 119,411 of NZ_DASQIX010000003.1, read as the reverse complement.
ACGAACACCGAAGAAGGATCAGTCCGCACCACCAAAACCAATGAAACAGGAGATTATGTCTTCGCCGACGTGAAGGCCGGCGTCTACACCGTGGAGATCGCGCAGAGCGGATTCCAGAAATGGTCGGCAATCGGCATTACGCTTGCCGTCCGCCAGCAACTTCGCGTGGACGCCTCTCTCGTAGTGGGCAGCATCCAGCAGGTGATTACTGTCTCCGGTGATACCATCAGCACAATCGACACCGAGACACCTTCCATCAACGCTGTATACAGCGCTGCAGATGTCGCCAACCTACCAGTGAATACGCGTGCCAGCGCCAGCGGCACCAGCGCCCTGGGCATTGTCGGCACTTTGCCCGGTGTGCAGGCAGATCACGGCAGCTTTTCTTTGCAAGGCGGTTTGCCGTTTCAGACAGAAGTTTCCGTAGACGGCATTACAGTCCAGAGTGCGACGGGGAATTCACCGATAGCTGATGCATTTCCTTCAAGCGAGTCGATTTCCGAACTGCGTGCCGATGGCGCGCAGAACAATGCTGAGTTTGGTCAGCCTGGCGAGGTGACGGTGACGACGAAGGCCGGAACAAATACGATCCACGGCTCGGCATTCTGGTATCAGCAGAACGCAGCATTCGACGCGATCCCGTACACCTATCCAACTACCCTCCACAAGGCGAAGCTCATCGGCAACACCTATGGTGGCAGCTTCGGTGGCCCGGTTGTTATCCCGCACCTATACAACGGGCACAACAGAACATTTATCTATGGCGCGTATGAAGGGTGGCGGCATCCCTCGCAGTCAACAGAAAGCTTCAAGGTTCCCAGTACGTTGATGAAACAAGGGGATTTTTCGAAGTACTCCTCCGAAGGCTTTACGGGGCTCACCAATCCATTTACTGGGGGAAGTTATGGGACCAAGCTGCCTTCCATCAATACATCCGCGCAAAAGCTGCTCTCGTTTTATCCTGACCCGAACGTCGGCGATCCGACCGTTTATGTTGATGACGGAACGGCCAACTATATCGTTAATAAAGACAGCAGCGGCCACTCTGACCAATTCGACATACGTGGAGACCAGTATTTCGGCGCAAACCAGAAATTTCTTCTGTGGGGCAGGTTTACATGGAAGAACTTTCCGATCAGCAGCCCCGAGCCTCTCGCTGTTCCATCTTCTTTAAATACCAATCAATCACGCGTTCTGAAAGTAAGTGCAAACTGGACCATTACTCCGCATGTGATTAATGAAGCTGGATTTGGCTTTACGCTTTACAGTTCGGGGCAATCAAACACCTTCGACGGCAAGTCCTTTACGCAGGGACTGGGGCTGAACGGATTAGAAAATCTCTTCTACAACGGTATCCCCGAGCTTGACTTCAACAACATCAGTGCGCTGAACGCGGACCGGTTGACTTCTCTCAACAAGTCTCGCACCTATGTCTATACCGATGCATTGAGTTGGTCGAAGGGGAATCACGAGTTCAAATTCGGCGCTGATATCCGGACGCTCGAAGCCATTACCCCGCTAGGCTTCAACGGCTCTGACAACTATGGCACCTTCGGGTACAACACGCAGGGCAGCGCAGGCCTCTTTACCGGGGTGGATTTTGCCGACTTCCTCTCGGGCCTTCCTTATCAGACGTTCTACGATGTCGTAGAGCAGGACAATGACGGCACTTCGATCCACTACCACTTCTATGGCCAGGACCAGTGGAAGGTCAGCCCGGACCTGACGCTCAGCTATGGCATTCGTTACGAACTGCACCCGGGCTACTATGACAAGGGCGGAGACATTGGGAACTTTGATCCCAGCCTCCCGCTCGCCGGTCGCTCCATTTATCCTGACGGCAAATCCAGTCTTTTGGCGCAGGGCTTCCTGGCCAGCGCCAATGCCTGCAATCCCGACGGAATAAACAACACTAACTCAGCCATCATCAACGGCGCTCCCTGCATGCCTGTTCTCACCAATAGTCAGGCAGGCTTCCCCTCGGGACTGAAGAAATATCCCCATTGGCGCTTCATGCCGCGCTTCGGTTTTGCGTGGCGTCCGTTTCATGATGACAAAACAGCAGTCCGCGCCGGTTTCGGCATGTACAACATCACCGTGCTCGGTGGAAACTTTTACTCTCTGACAGGCACGTTGCAGGCGCAGACTACGCAATACACGAACACGCTCGACACGAACACGCACACCGTCGGCTATCAGTGGCCAAATATCTATGCGGGGGCTGGCAGCGGCGGCTGCTCCACGTGCTATGGGCAGGACTACTTTGGGACCGCCAACAGCACCAACTGGAAGGACCCCTATACCGAGCAGTGGTCTTTGAGCATCGACCGCGATTTTGGCAGAGGCTATGGCGCGCGCTTATCTTACATTGGATCGGTGACGCACGAACTGGTCTGGGCGCCGGATGAAAATACCCTGCCTTTCTCAAACACGACCTCAGCCAACTTCCAGCCATTAAGCGCGCGGCTCTTCCCCAACTGGGGACGAATCAACACGCGCGCCACTGGCGCCAATTCAAATTACAATTCACTTCAAGTTGAGTTTGACCATCGATATCAGCATGGGCTCGAGCTGAACTCATCCTGGACCTACGCCAAGGCGCTTTCGGATAACCAGGGCCCGGCTAACACCGGCTTCGCCGGCGAAACAGGAGGCTCGCGCGCCACCTCAATCATTGCCCGCTACGTGGATTACGGAAACGTCTTCGGCACGCGCCGTCATCGCTGGAACACCACCGCGGTCTACGACCTTCCCTTCGGACGCGGACGCATGTTTGGATCTAGCATGTCCCGCATTGCGGACGCGGCTGTCGGCGGGTGGAGGCTTTCGAGCATCTTCCTCTGGCAAGGTGGACCGTATGAATCGCCCTATTTCCCGAACGGCCAGGGCGATCCCTCCGGCACAGGCTCGGGGCTGAATGGAACAGATTCAGGCTTCGACGGCGGCCATCGGAATCAGTATCCCGATCGAGTGCAAAGCGCGAGCATCAAGCCAACCAGTAGAACGCGTTTGACCTGGATCAATCCCGGCGCTTTTACATGCCCCGGCTATGCCAGTTGGCAGCCGGGAACGGCCTGCACCACCGGCAGTGGCTCCGGCCCTTTTCCGAACCCGATTGGCCGTTTTGGAAATGCAGGACCCGGCTCCGTCATTGGCCCAGGCACCGTCAACCTTTCCGCCGGACTTAGCAAGACATTCTCCATAACTGAGCGGCTGAAGCTGAAGGCGGAGGGTACGTTCACTAACGTGCTCAACCACACTAACCTGAGCGATCCGAATATGAATGTCAGCTCTCCGAGCTTCGGCTTGATCTCAAGCGCTATCGGTTCAGACTTTGGCGGCGCGAGGTCTGGGCAAGTCTCGATGCGGCTGGATTTCTGATCGCTTGAGAGCAACTTCTAAAAGCGTGGGCCTTTCTGGTCCGCGCTTTTGGTTTTAGTATCGCCAGCTCGTCAAATCCGCGTCCTTCGGTGCCGTCTTCTCAATCCGGTCGATTATCTTTGGTAGATACATCGTGTTGTAGTGCAACCGCGACAGATAGTTCGGCTCCGTCGGATCGCCATTCCAGCAGTGCTCCGCGCGGTCGCCATACTTCACCTCGCCGTCATAGGGAGGGTTCTTCGTCGACTTCAGAAAATCCTCCATATAGTAGACAGCGTTGTTCAGGAAGTAAGTGTCCGCGCTACCCACATAGATGTGAATCTTGCCCTGTAGCTTCGGGCCGAGAGTCGGCCAGTTCTTCTCCATGATGGCGCGCAGATCATAGTGCTCCTTCCAGTATTCGGCGACTTTGTAGTCAATCACGCCTGTCTCCTTGTCGAAGATTGGCTGCGGATAGCCGTCCGCGCCTACCGGACCGAAGACCGCCTGCCAGATGTCGTATTGTTCGCCTGAGCGTCCGTGGTCACCCAGCGCCAGTTCGTATGCGCTGTTGTCTCGCTGCAAGGCGAGAGTTTTCCCGAGATAATTCCGCATCGAAGGCTGCGGCACGCGCTTGTGCGCACCCTGCGTGTAGAATGCGTTTGCATCATCGTAGAGATTGATTGTCGTGTATCCGCGAAAATCTATCGGGTCAGGACATGCGGCAAACGTCCCGTTGTAGTGGTCGGGATAAAAGACCTGCACAGCCAGCGCTTCCCAGCCGCCGGTCGATCCGCCATACATAAATCGCGCCCACCCTTGTCCAATGCCGCGAAACTTCTTTTCGATTGCGGGAATCAGTTCCGTCTCAATGGCATCGCCATACGGTCCGACATTGGCGGAGTTCACCGCATACGAATCGTCATAGTACGGATTGGCATGATTGATCTTCACAATCAGCACACGCGGGAATTTAGGGCTGATCCATTGCAGATAGTACTTGTAAGCCTCCTGCTGCTGAATGCGGTTGTAACCGGAGATGTGAAAACGCTCGCTGTAGTCCGGCTTCAGATCCGGATCAGGCGGCTCGGTGCGGAAATCGCCAAAGCCTTCAGAGAAGTGATCGTGAAAGATTATCAGCGGGAAGTGGGCGTTGGGGTGCTCGTCGAAACCTTCGGGCACCAGCACAATCGCCGACAGATACATCGGCCGTCCCCAGAACTTTGTCAGCAGCGCGCTCTGGATTTTCAAATGCCGGATGTATTTCATGTCTTTCGCGTCTGGAATCGGCGGAATTTCCTGGTCTAGCGAGATGGTTGCTGTGGTTCCTGGCCCGACATGTATCTTCTCCGGCTTGCTGTACAGGTTTCCCGGCGAGATGTTCCAGTGCTGCCCTTCGCCCTGGTCCATGTGCAGCTTCACCGTTGTGCCGTCGCTGCGATGAAACGTTTCATAGCGGTTCAGCACAGCCTGAACATAGTAATCGCCTTCGGGAACGTCCTTCAGACTGCGAATCGGGTAGCCAAACGCCGAGTCATCGACCTCTGTCGCGTCGCCGGGCTTCCAGCCATCGACCGTGACGCCAAAGACCATCTGCGTGCGCGCCGTGTCGTTGATCTGCATCCGCGGTTCCGCAGTCGGATCATTGGAGAGCAGCAGGAGAAGCCGCCCGTCGAGCGGCTGCGCGCTGCGCTCCGAAGAAAAGCTCACGGAAAAGCGCGGGTACTGAGCGAAAGTAAGAAGGGGAAACGAGCAGACTGCCAGTGCGAGAGCATTTGGTAAGCAGGACATGCTCGGAAGTCTATCGGAGAGATTTGCGAAACGGAAGATCAACCATTCACGACGGAAGACCGAGCCGGTGGGTCAGATCTGAATAGCGAGGATCAGAACGGAGCGGATCGAGGCAGGGCACTACCTTTATAGAACCCATGAACGGAAGTTTTTCCCGATAGCCTCGTTCGAGCCAGGCAAATGCCTGGTCTTTATCGCCTAAAGCGGTATATGCGTAGACCATTGCAGAAGGATTTACATATTCGCGCTGAGAGAGTGCCTGAACATCATCGATCATTACGCGTGCTTTCTTTGAATCTCCTGACCGGGCAGTGAGAAAGGCACGCTCCGCCAGATATCTCGGCCGGCCTAAAAAGGTTTGTACCTTGTCCAACTCGACGAAAGCTTTTGAGTAATCGCCCTTTTCAGCATAGGCATAGTACAGCCAATAATGGGCCAGTGAATAATCGGGGTACAGCGCCAAAGTATTGTTCAACTGAGTGATTGCGTCATCATATCGACGTGCAAAAATCATCGCTTTGCCGAGATCGGTGGCGATGATCGGGGACAAAGGGTCAAGTTCTGCGGCTCGCCGGATTTCAACAATCGCTTCGTCCACCCGCCCCATTTCTTCAAGGTAAGCATCGCCGTACCAGTGATGTGCGGTGGCATAGTTAGGATTTAGCCGTAAAGCCCGCTGGTAATGTTTTTGGGCTTCCATCCAGTTCCAATTGTCGTTGTAGAGGGCCAACATAGCCAGGGAGGTATGGGCCTCAGCCAGATTGTCATCCAGATAAACCGCTTTTTCCGCCGCGATTTCTGCTTCACCGATTAGCTTTGCGGAGGATGTGGGCGCATACGCGTACAGCAAAATATCGGTATCTGCCAGGCCCGCATATGCCTCAGCGTAGGATGGATCTTTTGCAATGACCTGATTGAAGCACACAATGGCGTTCTTCAATCCATCGTCGTCACGCTTGTCCCAGAAAAAACGGCATCGAAGATAAAGATCATAAATCTCCGGACTTACGGTCCGGCTCCTGGATGCGCGAGCCAGTTGCTGGCCAGTTAATTGCAACTTCAATTCATCAGCAATATCAAGAGCAGCAGTTTGTTCCAGGTCCAGAACATTTTCCAGATTGCGTTCATAGGCGGAAGCCCACATATGTTCATCGCGCGGTGCATAGATGAGCTGGACACGAATCCGTACTCGATCTCCCGCGCGGACTACGCTTCCTTCAACGACAGCATCGACGTTCAGTTCCTTGGCTATTTGCGGTATGGACTTCTTCGTGCCTGCATATTGCATCGAGGATGTCCGTGAGATGATGCGCATATCCGGCAGATGCGCCAAATCTGTAATCAACTCGTCCGTCATGCCCTCCACGAAGTACTCTTCTCCGGGCTTCTCAGACAGGTTTACAAACGGCAGGACTGCAATCGATTTAACAGTGATTTGCGCCGATGCATCCGGAGAAGTGTGGCGCCGACGCGCCAGCCACCAAACAGCCGATAACCCAATTATGAGAACAAGCGCCACAGCACCCCAAAGGATGGGCTTCTTCCAGAACGGCCTGACGGCTATGAGCGGAGGAGGTGCTGCGTTATTGGAGGGTACCTCCGAACTCGCTACTAATCCCAGCGTCTTGCTTGAATTCGGCTCGACAGCAGACTCAGACAAGAACTCAACTGGATGGAGAAAGCGATAACCGCGCCGCGGAATGGTCTCAACGTAGCGAGGCTTGTCAGCACTATCGCCCAATGCGGCGCGTATCTGATTGATTGCAAAGTTGATGCCGCGTTCGAAATCGACGAACGTGTCGCTGCCCCAAATATGCTGGTGAATCTCTTCGCGGGAAACGATCTGTCCGGCGCGTTCTACGAGCAATTGCAAGACAGCGAACTGCTGCGGCTGAAGCTTGACGAGATGGCCCCGTCTGCGCAGCTCGCGATTGGCGAGGTCGAGCTCGAAGGGGCCGAAGCGAATTGTGCGCGGCTCGGTTCCCTGGGAAACCATTGCGGCACCGCCCTACGCTTCCTGCGTCATGTTACGCCACCAGCAGAGTCTAAGTAGAACCTTTTATTGATCTTCCTTCCTAACATCTTGCTTACACGAAATAAAGAGTTGAGCCATTGCCTTTCATCAGAGATGGTACTAACTTGCTGCACATTCGGGCCACCACCTGTCTTTAAGATTGATGCATTTCGGGCTTCCATTGATGAAAACTCACCGTAGAGGGACGCAGATTTCACGATATACGGCGTGGCTGGTGAGTATCGAGCCTCTCGGGGTTTGCAGTGGATTAAAGCGGAGAGTAACAAACATTCGCAGAGAAGCAAACACAGTTTAATTCGAAATTATCTGTAGCGGAGAAGGTCATGAGATGGATTCGTACTATTGGGATGTTAGCGATGAGTCTGATGATTTTTTCGACTTATCTTTGGGCCCAGGAAAACAATCAGCGTCGTCCTCGATACAAGGTCATAGATGTTGGAACCTTTGGAGGTCCTGTCAGCGTTTACAACGTGCTCACCAGAATTGCCACCGCTAACGGAATCGTAGTCGGTGCGGCAGATACAGACGCACCGGACCCTTATCCTTTTGCATGCTGGGATGCGAGCTGCTTCGTTCAACACGCTTATGTCTGGCGCAAGGGTGAGTTGACAGACATGGGCACTCTGCCCGGCGGTTCGAGCAGTTACACGAATGCAATCAATACACGCGGCCTAATTGTAGGGCAGTCGCAAAACGGTGAGCTTGATCCGGTCACCGGGATTCCGAAGTTCATTGCCACTGTCTGGGACCACGACAAGATCAGGAATCTTGGAACCCTCGGTGGCGGATTCAGCATTGCTGTCGCTGTTACCGATCAGAACTTTGTAATGGGTGATGCTGAAAATGGCAAACCCGATGATTCAGGATTTGGAGAGAATTTTGGGTTCAGTCAGGCGTCAGAAATCCATGCCTTTGGCTGGGATGGCAGAAAGAAGTTCGATCTCGGCAGCTTGGGAGGGCCCGGTGCGTTCGGCAACGATATGAACAATCTGGGACAAGTTGTCGGTGTCTCACCTGTTACTTCTATTCCCGGTCCCTTGGGAATCGCTCCTTTTGCTCCATTCCTGTGGGAGAAGGGTAGGATGCAAAATTTGGGAAATCTCGGTGGCACTCTTGGGGTGGCAAGTGCAATCAACAATCGCGGCCAAGTTGTGGGAGCGTCGAACCTGGCCGGTGATCTAGTCACGCATCCGTTTCTTTGGGAGCGCGGGAAAATGAGTGACCTTGGAACCTTAGGAGGAGATTATGGCAACGCGGAATGGCTGAGTGATGCTGGCGACGTGATTGGCATCAGTGCAATCGCCGATCAGAGCCTCCATGCCTTCCTCTGGAAACGTGGCAAGATGACTGATCTTGGAACAGTAGATGGAGACAATTCCAGTAACGCATTTGGCGTTAATGTGAAAGGTCAGATCGTGGGACAAAGCTGGTTCTGGGATGGCCAGAACACAACCGCTTCACACGCCTTCCTGTGGGACGGTAATGGCCCGATGCTTGACCTCAATATGCTGATTTCCAACGACTCGGAAATCAATCTAATCGAGGCCGATTTTATTACGGATCGTGGGTTGATTGTAGCCAGAGGATTTCTCCCAAATGGTGATTTGCACACGACGATCCTTATTCCAGATGAAGAGAGAAACGATATCGGCACGAATGAGGTTTCTGCTGATTCTGCTGCTCTTGCGGAACAACGAAACATTGCTCCTTTGACTCCTCAGATGCAGGCAGTTCTTAATGCGCGACTAGCGAAATACTATCGCCACGATTTGTTGAAATAGGCTTTCTCTTCGTGGTCCATCAATTGAGGAAAGCATTCAGGGTCTTGATGACGCTCATCGAGAGCCCATCTCAGCAAGCTTTTACCGAGGAGGTACGTTATGCGTCGCACACTGTTGATCACCAGTGCTGTCGTGCTGTTTGCCGTATCGCTGACACAAGTCAGCATCAGCCAAGAAAACCATTCAAGCAAGCAGCCTCGTTACAGACTCATCGATCTCGGCACCTTCGGCGGGCCAGCAGGTTACTTGCAAAACGGATTTGACGGAATTCTTAACAACCACGGCACTCTCGTCGGTTGGGCGAACACATCTACACCCGATCCACTCTGTTTGACTGCACCCAATTGTTTTCAATCACATGCGTTTCGAGCTACGAACGGGCACGTAACCGATCTGGGCACTCTTCCCGGCGGGGATACAAGCGAGGCTTTTTGGGCGACCGAAAGCGGCTTGATCGTTGGGCTATCCCAAAACGGAGAGTTCGATCCTCTGGTCGATGGGTTTCCTGAAATCCGCGCCGTGCTTTGGCAAAAAGGAAAAATCACCGATCTCGGAACATTGCCAGATGGAGGATACGAAAGTCTGGCAGCCGCGGTGAACAACTATGGGCAAGTGGTTGGATTCGCTCTCAATACGATTCCAGATACTTGTTCGCTAGTCGGATTTTCCACGCAAACACGAGCTTTCAGATGGCAAAACGGAACGATGGAGGATTTGGGAACTCTGGGTGGCCCTGATGCGAATGCGGAGTTGATTAACGATAGGGGGCAAATTGCTGGAGCTTCCTACACCGACTCGATTAACCCAGCCACCGGATGCCCTGAGATACGCCCATTTTTATGGCAGAACGGGTCGATGTTGGATCTCGGCACTTTGGGTGGTACCAGCGGCGACGTTCGTTCTATGAATCAATGGGGCCAGGTGGCGGGCTTCTCGAATCTCTCAGGAGATCAGACTTTCCATCCATTTCTCTGGAGCAGAAGACACCTGATTGATCTTGGCACTTTTGGGGGAGATACAGGCGAACCTAACTGGATCAATGATTGGGGCGACGTTGTCGGCAAAGCTGATCTACCGGGTCCCGCGCCTCAACTTCACGATGCAGTCCTGTGGAGGAATGGCAAAGCGCTCGATCTTGGTGTTCTTCCCGGCGATTCGTGCAGCAATGCGTATTTCATCAATTCTTATGGTCAGGTTGTAGGCACGTCGGAAAACCAGCATCTGTGTTCTATTTTTGTCGGGCAGCATGCGTTTCTTTGGGAGCGAGGCCGCCCCATGGTGGATCTGAATACGCTTATTCCGCCAGGCGCAAGTCTGGACCTGACCTATGCAGTGGCGATCAATGACAGGGGAGAGATCGCCGGCTTCGGCGTGCCGCCCGGTTGCGCTCTGGAAGATTACGAGTCGTGCGGTCACGCCTACATGTTGATCCCGTGCCGGGCGGGCGAAGAGTGCGCGAATGTCACCTTGACTGCAGATAGCGCATTGCCTGCAATGGCGGCCACATTCAAAGCAAGAACTGCGGTTTCGACAGATGCCCCGGCAAGCCTTTTGAGGCGATGGAGAAGCCAGGTGCGCTGATTACTCCTCATATTTCAGAAAGAGTGTAGTGAGGAAAAACTGATGCCTTAGCACTTCTTGCATTTGGCCAGGATGGCCTTCTGCAGGCGCTCACGCAGCGAGTCTGGCAATTCGTACAACTCATGGCTGCGGTAGATCTCGATTGTCTTGCGCGTGGTGTTCATCGTGATCACGCAATGCTCACAGCCGCGCAGATGCTCTTCCAAGTCCGCCCTCAGCTTTACTGATACCCGGTCTTCGAGCAGGTCATCCAGTTGCGCTATAAACTCCGTGCAGGTCACTTCGCACCATCCCTTTTGTTCTTGCGGAAGTAGCGGCTCAGCCGTTCCCGCAATTGCAGCCGCGCCCGCAGCAGGCGCGACTTTACAGCCGGGACACTCAGTCCCAAAGTCTCAGCGGTCTCTTCTGTTGAGAGACCTTCCACATCTCGCAGCACAAACACCGTGCGAAAGCCGGGCGGCAGGCCCTGGATCGTCTTCCGCAAAATTTCGGCCAGCTCCGATTGGCCATACTGCATCTCCGGGTCCGGCCCCCAGTCCGCCAGATCGCGCGGCATTGAGCCTTCATCCGTCTCTACGTCCTCGTCAATCGAAACCATCTTACCGGTGCGCCGCTTGCGCAGACGCATCAGCGATTCGTTCACTGCAATTCGCACCAGCCAGGTGTAAAACTTCGAGTTTCCCTGGAACTGGTCCAGTTTTTCGTACGCCTTCAAAAAGGCGTCCTGTACTACGTCCTCCGCGTCTTCGCGGTTCTGCGTAATGTGCTGGGCAATCCGGAAAACCTGGCGGTCGTACTGCTTTACCAGCTTCTCAAACGCCTGCACATCCCCTTGGCGCGCCTGATTGACAAGGAGCACGTCAGGGTGAACTTCCTCTGTTCCTTGTGTTTGGATGTTGGGCATGACAGATAGCTTCAGGAATTCGACCTTTCGTGACCGGAACGGACATTCCGTCGCGTTGGTGGCTGCGGCTCCGTCCTTATTTCATAATAAATGATCCGCAGGGTGCGGCATCAAAGTGGCTCATTCTGCGTATGTTGATTGTCGAATCCGGGGAACCGGAACGCCATTCCTGACATTGCATAATGAGGAACGCTTTTTCCGGGATTGTAGTGGAATGAACAACAATCCCGCCCATTTCGGCTTACATTGAAATAGGGGCGTATAAGTTCGCAGTGAATCAAGTCTTTTCTGCCTGGAGTAAGGTTGCAGCGCTGGCTCTCGCCAGCGCGTTGTCTGCCACATGCTGGTCACAGGGTAATTCGTCATCGTCCAGTTCGTCGTCTTCAACGCACAAGAAACATTCTTCGGCAACGGCGTCGCATTCGACAGCGGGGAAGACCACGCATTCCACATCCCATAGCACTGCGCACAAGACTGCAGCGCATAGCAAATCCACACACAGAAAGCGCCGTCCGCTCTCGGCCAAAGCAAGGGCAAAGAGTCATAAGCTGCATCAGGCATTCATTGCGTCTTCCCAGCTTCGGCCTATGGCGCAGCAACTGGCCGCGATGCGCACCCCTGCCGCATATGCCGGCGTGACCGCCTACGCCCGCTCGCATACGGGCGAGGCATCGGCAGCAGCATATATCGCTCTGGGACACGCCTACCTGCTTGACCGTAAATTCCCTGAAGCAGTGAATTCATTCCGACAGGCAAACATTCAGGGCACCGCGCTCGACGACTATGCCGACTATCTCCAGGCCCAGGCTGATCTGCAGTCGAACAGCCTGCCGCAGGCCGAAAGCATCCTCAGCATCTTCGCGCAGAAGCACCCTGACAGCATTTTCGTGCCCAGCATCCCAGTTTTGCAGGCCAATCTGTTTTTACAGGAAGGCGATCCGCAGGCGGCGCTGCACGTTCTCGATGCTCATAAGGGCGAAGCCATTGCCAACCATGCCGATTACCAGTTGGCCCTGGCGAAAACCTATCAGATGGCGGGTCGTATGCCGGAAGCCACGCAAATGTTCCGCCATACCTTTCTCGGTTTTCCTCTAAGCAATGAAGCCGCCGAGGCCAAGAAACAGCTCGCCGCTTTGGGCGCGACAGCATCTCTGACTGTGGAAGAGCGCAGCCATCACGCTGATGCGCTGTATAAAGCTGGCCGCTTCTCCGACGCAGGCGAGGAATACCGCGCTCTCTCGAATGATCCGGCTGTAACCGACGGCCTCAAAGACTCGCTCCTCGTTTCCGCCGCCGCCTGCGACTGGAAGCTGAAACGGCTCAACAAGGACGCACTAGAGCGCATCCCCGACAGCAATGACGAGACCGGCGCACGCCGCATGTATCTGCTGATGGAACTGGCCCGCGACAAGGATGACGGCGAAATACAGCGCGCTATCGTCGACCAGATGGAGACGCGCTTTCCCTCAAGCCCGTGGCTTGCGGAAGCGCTCTATTCCAGTGGCAACATGTATCTGCTGCGGAAAGATTTCCCCACCGCCATCACCGACTATGGCGAGTTAGCGAAGCGCTTTCCGACCTCGACTCTAGCCCCCAGTGCGCACTGGCGGGCTGCATGGCTGAACTACCGCATCGGTCAATATTCAGAAGCTGCGCGCCTCATGGACGAGCAGATCGCTGTCTACCATGGCGGGAAGGAAATCCCCTCCGCGCTCTACTGGCGCGGGCGCCTTTATCAGAACCAGGAACATCAGCCCGCCATGGCAGCGGAATATTACCGAACGGTCGCGCGCCTTTATCGCCATTACTATTACGCATCCATCGCGCAGCAGCGGGTCGCGGAACTTGGCAGTGTCACTCCGGCGACGGTCGCATCGCTCGATGCCATGAAGCCCGAACCGATTCCGACGCTGTCTGACGATGTTCCCGAAGATGATCCGCATGTTGTCCGTGCGCACCTGCTCGCAAACGCCGGTCTTAACGAATACATTGCGCCTGAAATCCAGGCGGCTGAGGGCGGCGACGAATGGGGCGCGCTCGCCGAAGCCAAAATTTACGCTTCTTATGGAGAAACCTGGCGCGCGATGCGCTCCATGAAACGGGCCATCCCGTTCTACACATCAGCGCCCATTGATGCGATCCCAATGGAGTACTGGCGCATCCTCTTTCCAGAGGCTTATTGGCCCACCATCAAAGCCCAATCAGAGAAAAACGGCCTCGATCCTTATATGGTTGCCGCACTCATTCGCCAGGAAACGGAGTTCAACCCCGGAGCCATCTCCAATAAAGATGCATATGGCCTGATGCAGTTGCTGCCGTCGGTCGGCAGAAGCATGGCGAAGGAGGAAGGCATCCATCACTTCTCAACTAACGATCTGCTCGACCCGGACATCAACATCCGCCTCGGCACTCGCTATCTGCGCCAGACGCTCGACAAGTTCAACAGCCAGCCCGAGTACACATTCGCCGCTTACAACGCGGGCGACAATCGCGTTACCGACTGGCAATCCATCGGCAACTACAGCGGCATGGATGAGTTCGTCGAATCCATTCCATTTACAGAAACCCGCGAATATGTGCAGGCCATCATCCGCAACGAAGAGATTTACCGCGAGCTGGACCACGCATCCAACACGGAGCGCGCCTCAGCCGCCATACACTAAGTTGCTTTTCTATATTTTCTATCATCCTGACTCTGACCCTGATTGAAACGAAGGGGATGCGGAAGGATCTGTTTTGTGCTTTCCACGGTGGCACGAGCAGCAGAGAAAGGAGATTGAGTCATATATGCGAAGAAATCTAATTGCAGCGTCTATTCTGACAGTCATTCTTATCTCGTCCATATTCGGCTTGCTGATTCGCATCAATAAGAGAGCGATGGCGCAATCCATATCCGACGCGCCACCGGCACTGATCAACACCTGTCTCATCACGAATGATGTCAATCGGCTTACTGATTTCTACGCGAAAGTTCTGAAAATCCGCCCCGAAAGAACAGGTAAGGACTACGTTGAATTTCATACCGGCGTGGGAGTGCTTGCCATCTTCTCAGCGGAAGCGCAGGAGAAATACATCCCCGGCTCCGCCAGGGCCGACGAGAACCACAGTGCAATCCTTCAATTCAAAGTGGGCGATGTCGATCAGGAATACGCGCGACTACATGACATTGTGCAGACATGGGTAAAAGGTCCGACGAACCAGCCCTGGGGCACACGCTCGATTTATTTCCGCGATCCCGATGGTAACCTAGTTGATTTCTTCACGATGTTGAATTCAGCGTAAGCACTATTGCCGCGCATAGCCGCGTGTAAAGGATGGCCGCTGCGTCCGTTCCAACTCCAGCAGGTATCCGTAGAGCGCAATTGGCGGACTTGGCGCATCCTCTAGCGCAGCTTCCAGCTTAAGCCGCGCCGAGTCATTTCTCCAATGGTTCATTCTTACTCGCTGCACCAGATTCTGAATATTCCAGAGCCAATAGATGCGCACATCGTCACTCGGCGGCTCCTCGCTCAGGAACGCAATATATGCGTTCAGCATCTCTGGATACGCTGCCGAATCAGGTGTTGCTATCAGCATCTGCGAATAGAGCACGGCCTTCTGGATATAAAAATCCTCTTCAGAAGGCTCGCTCCCCGCATCAATCCATTCCCGCAGCGATGTCAGCGCGCTCGATGCGCTCTCCTGCCATTGGGGAGAATCCTTGTCGCCTGAGCGCAGCGCGCGCACGCTGGTCAGCAACTGCTTGGATGTGGGTGATTGCCAGTATGCCTGCGTGTCAGTTTCGTTCGCCGCGACAACTGATCCCGGCTTTAGATCCGCATCGCTGATTTGAGCGATGCCATATCGCTCCAGCACTACATTCAGCGCCGCGTATGTGCTGCTGTTTGTAGATGCCTCCGAACCGCCTACGTTTTCAGAACTGCTGCCGCATACAGCGCCCGATTCATTCGCAACCACGTAATTTCGCACAGCTTCTAGCAGCGCATGGCTCGCGCGTCCCCGTACCGATGCCAGCCGCATCACATTCCGCGTCAGGTCCGCCTGTGTTGCGGCAAACGAGCGGTAATCGCCGCGAATACTATTCAGCGAACGCGCAAACGCGCCCTCAGCCCGCGCCAGCATCTCCGGATCGAACTGTACTGTCCGCAGCAGCTCCGCTGCCGGGCCAACCTCGCTTGCATGGGTTACATCGCGAAAGACTGATTCGAGGAATTCATCCGGCAGTCCTTTTGCCTGCTCGTCCGGAGTGAAACCCTTTCGATAAACATCGCCTGCCGACCGGTAATACGCGGCGGGATCATAGAGCATTGAATCCGTGCAGCTCCGGTTGGCAATCGCCAGTGGACGCAGTTGCTCAAACAAATCGCGCGCCCGGTCCGGATCGAGCTTCAGCATCGCCGTCACTGCGCGTGTCCGCAACGATAGCGTGTCCATGCCCTGCATGAGTGCCTGCGATAAATAGCCGGCGCGCGTATCGCTCACGCCGCCCACTGCTGTCAGTCGCATCGAATAAGGACTGAGGCCGGCCAGCATGTATGCCTGCTCAGTCAGCTGTCGCTGTTGTTCGGGCTGGCTTACAGCTTTGGTTTCGACAAGTCGCAGAAACGCGTATGACGCCAGTTCGGGCGGAACGGACGTGCTTAAATCCTGAATCTGTTGCGAGAGAAGAGCGAGCGGCGAAGGCTGGTCTGTACTTTTCGCGGGAGCTGCTTTCTGGCCAGACTGCGCCGGCACGAAGCCCGGCATCGACAGCAGCGTCACAACGAGTAGGCGGCCAGAGATGGATCCAGCCCTCATGGCTGCATTATAGGTGTGGCGCGTCTCAGTTGGTTCTCAACGCAATCATTGGATCGATCCGCGAAGCCCGTCGCGCCGGCAAATACCCCGCCAACAAAGCGACAGCCGCCAGCAGCACGACCATTCCTGCAAATGTCACCGGGTCAGCAGGCTCCGTTCCGTAAAGCAGCGAAGCAATTGCGCGTGCCACCGCAAATGACGCGACCGCGCCTATGCCAACGCCGATCAACGCCAGCCGCAATGTCCGGACAATCACATCCATCTGGACCCTTGACCGCGATGCTCCCAGCGCCATCCGAATGCCAATTTCCTGCGTTTGCCGCGTGACCGAATATGAGATCACACCATAGATTCCGAGCGAAGCCAGTAGCAATCCAAGCCCGGCAAAGATCGACACCAGCAGCATGAAGAAACGTCGCGGCGATGTTGCGTGGTCCACAAGCTGTTGAACAGGCCGAAACTCCGTCGCTGGCTGTCCCGGATTTATTTCCTGCAGCATGCGCATAACACTTCCGGCCAGGGCGGCAGGAGGCAGTTTTGATCGCACTACGAGATACGAACCTTCCGGCCCGAAGTTCTTCGTAGCCGGCAGATACATCTCCGCGCCACCTTTGTCCTCGGCGCCGCTTTCGCGCACATTGGCAATTACGCCAATCACGCGCGCATCCTGTCCGCCGGCAACCGCAATCCGGCCGATGGGGTCTTCCCCCGGCCAGAGTTTTTTTGCTACCGCTTCATTGATGATGACTACATTTTCGTTATTTGCCAGGTCTTCCCAACTGATGTCGCGGCCCTTCATCAGCCGCATTCCCATCGCCTTCAAATACCCGGGCGAAACAATGTAGACGAACACCCCGATGAAGTCGCTGTCCTTGGGTTTCTCACGGCCTCTTGCCGCAATTCCCCAGCCCCGGTTTCGGCTCATCGGCAAATTGTCCGATATGCCTGCCGCCTCCACGCTTGGAATCATCGAGGCGCGACGCACTACCTCCTGCCATAGAACAGTCCGGTGGGCGGAATTCCCTCCATCGTCATAGTCAACGCTGATAGCGGCTGCTCGGCTTGGCTCGAAGCCGAGATCGACATCCAGTACATGTAGAAAGCTGCGCAGCAGCAATCCAGCGCCGACCAGCAAAATGCACGCCAGCGCGACTTCCGATACAACGAGCACCGAGCGCATGCGATCATGCTTCCTGCCCGCGCTCGCGCCCAGCGCGCTGTCTTTAAGTGACTCCTGCAGGTTGCCGCTCGACATCTTTATTCCCGGAGCAAGCCCGAAGAGCACAGCCGCGGCTACAGAGATGACAACTGTCCAGCCCAGCGCCTTTCCATCTACGCGCATGCTGCTTAACAAGGGCAGGCCAATCGATCCCTGATGAGCGAGCCATGTCACCACGGCGTAAGCGATTCCCAGACCGAGAACAGAGCCTCCAGCCGACAATATAAGGCTCTCAGTCAAGAGCTGCCGGACCAGCCGTCCGCGTCCTGCGCCCAGCACGCTGCGCATTGCGAATTCCTTGCTGCGCGCAGCGGAGCGCGCCAGCAGCAGGTTCGACAGGTTCACGCAGACGATCAGCATGATCAATCCAACCGCGCACCACAGCACGATCAACGAGCGCCTCAGCTTGCCGCTTATGTAATCTTTCAGCACCGTAAGCTGGCCTGTGTAGTTTGGTTTGAACTCCGGGTGTTTATGCTCAAAAAGTAGCCGTGGAAAAATCTCATCAGCCTCTCTCTGTGCCGCCGCCAGCGTAACTCCTGGTTTTAGACGCCCAACCAGCGCCAGATCATTTCCGTCGTCGCGGAAATCATCCATGATGTACGGCATGAAGAGATCCACCCTGGCTCCCGGTGAAAAGACCGAGCCGAAATCAAACGTGTCCGGCAACACGCCTATAACGGTCGCCGATGTGTTGCTCAGATTGACGGTCTTTCCAACAATGCTGCGATCGCCCCCAAATTGACGTTTCCAGAATGGGTAGCTCAACAACACTGCCGGCTGAGCATGCTTCACAAATGCTTCGGGCCTAAAGAGCTGTCCCAGCGAAGGCGCAACGCCGAGCGTTTGAAAAAAGCCCTCCGCGACCTGGATGCCTGTGACCGGCAATGGCTGGCCGTTTCCGACCAGCTTCAGGTTATCGGGGCCCGTGAAGGCGAAATAGCCACTTACCGATTGAAAAGAGCGGTTCTGTTCCTGGAAGTCCTGGGTAGCGTCCGCTGTATATGTTCTTCCGGATTCGTTGGTTCCGGCTTCCTTTTCTACAATCCTCACCAGTTGCTGTGGATCGTGAAAGGGAAGCGGTCGCAGCAGGATCGTATTCACCACGCTGAAGACGGCAATGTTCGCTCCGATGCCAAGCCCCAGAATGAGCACAGCAACAACTGCAAATCCGCGGTCCCGCCGTAATGTGCGGAAGGTAAAGCGCAGGTCCTGCATCAAAACATCCAGCCATGGCAAGCCCCGGGCTTCGCGTTGCTGCTCCCGTGCCTGCTGTACTCCACCAAATCGAACCATTGCCCGTCTCCTTGCTTCTTCAGGATTCATTCCGCGTCGAAGATTCTCTTCAACGGCCATTTCCAGGTGCGCAGTCATCTCTGCATCCAGTTCCCGATCCAGCGGCTCTTTTCGAAAGAACGACCGTACACGATTGAGCATTTGCCGAAAGAGATAGGCCATCGAACCAGTCTTTCAAAAAACTGAGCACGAACAAGGGTGCCCAGGTGCCGGGTGCCCCACATCTCGTTTCTGAGATGTGGGATCAGTTCGTCCTTAACGCAATCATGGGATCGGTCCGCGAAGCGCGTCGCGCCGGCAGATATCCCGCTAACAGTGCGACAGCCGCCAGGAGCACGACCATCCCCGCGAATGTCGCCGGATCTGTGGGCTCTGTCCCGTAAAGCAGTGAAGCAATGGTTCTGGCCAAAGCAAACGAAGCTATTCCGCCAACCACGATGCCAATGGCAGCCAGTCGCAGCGTTTTGCCAATCACGCCGAGCTGCACTTTAGACCGCGATGCTCCCAGCGCCATGCGGATTCCGATCTCCTGCGTCTGCCGCGTGACAGAGTAGGAAATCACGCCATAGATTCCCAGCGAAGCCAGCAGCAATCCGAGTCCGGCAAAAATACCCACCAGCAGCACAAAGAACTTGCGCGGCGAAATCGAATGGTCCACAAGCTGCTGGATGGGCCTGAATTCTGTTGCCGGCTGCCCTGGATTCAGCTCCCGCAATACCTTCATCACGGTCGAAGCCAGCGCATCCAGTGGCAGATTGGTCCGGACTACCAGTTCTGCACCGGCTGGCCCGTTCTGCGTAATCGGAACATACATCTCTGCACCCGGATCAGTTTCCAGCCCGGTCTCCTTTACATCCGCGACCACACCGATCACTCGCCGGTCGTCGGGCTCGGCAATCTGCCCTACCGGGTCTTGGCCAGGCCACTCGCGGCGCGCCAATGCTTCGTTGATGATCACCACATGCTCGGCGTGGGTTGAATCGTCCCAGGCGAAATCGCGCCCTTTGATTAAGCGCATACCCAGCGCGCCGATATACCCGGGCGTCACCACTTGTACGTAAGTGCCCGCATCCGGTTGCTGATTGGGATCTCTGCCTTTTCTAAACAAGCCCCAGCTGCGGTTCCGGTCCAGCGGGAGCATGTCGGTAATGCCTGCTGCCTCAATTCCGGGGAATCGCCTTCACATGATCCACCATGTTCTGCAAGATCGGCCCGCGATTTTCATCTTTGCCGCCGTCATCGTAAGTCACCTGAATTGCCGCAGACCGGCTTGGCTGAAATCCGAGATCAATATCCAGCACGCGCAGAAAGCTGCGTAGCAAGAGTCCTGCACCTACCATCAAAATGCAGGCCAGCGCGACCTCTGAAATCACCAGCACCGAGCGCATACGGTCGTGCTTCCTGCCAGCGCTTGCGCCCAGCCCGCTATCTTTGAGTGATTCCTGCAGGTCGCTGCTCGACATCTTTATTCCCGGAGCCAGCCCAAAGAGAACAGCAGCCACAACAGCAATGAGGAGCGTCCAACCAAGGGCACTTCTGTCCACGCGGATACTGCTCAGCAACGGCAATGCTATGGACACCTGGTGCGCCAGCCATGTCACCACGGCAAAGGCAATACCCAGGCCAAGTACAGCGCCTCCGGTCGACAACACAAGACTTTCGGTCAGCAGCTGGCGAATCAGGCGTCCGCGTCCCGCGCCCAATACGCTGCGCATTGCGAACTCTTTGCTGCGTGCAGCAGACCGCGCCAGCAGCAGGTTTGACAGGTTTACGCAGACGATCAGCATGATAAGACCGACGGCCGACCAGAGCACCACCAGCGAGCGATGCAGCTTTCCGCTGACATACTCTTTCAAGCCCAGCACGGTTCCTGTATAGCCCTTGCCATACTCCGGATGTGTTTTTCTGAAATAGAACTGCGGAAATAGCATGTCAGCCTCAGCTTGCACCTGCCCAATGCTGACTCCGGGCTTCATTCGCCCGATCAGCGACATCGTATTGCCCCAGTCGCGCATCTCGTCCACGATTGCGGGAGCGAAGATGTCCATCTGGGTACCTGGCGCAAACACTGATCCAAAATCGAAGTTTGCAGGAATCACGCCCGCAACTGTGGTTGGCGTCTTATTCAGCGTGATCGTTTGGCCCACGATCTTCGGATCGCCGGCAAACTGCCGCCTCCAGAAAGGCTCGCTCAACAGCACCGCTGGGCGGCCGCCTTTGACCAGCTCATCCTGTGTGAACAGCCGCCCCAGCTTCGGCTGAATGCCCAGTACCTGGAAGAAATTCCCCGCCACCATCACTCCGTTTACCGGCTGAGGCTCACCGTACCCCGTCAACTTGTAATCGCCCTGTCCATAGAAGGGCATGTATGCTGTCACGTCCTGGAGAGATTTGTTCTGTGCGCGGTAATCCTCGAAAGCGTCCACTGAGTAAGTAAGCCCGGACAGGCCACCCACGCCATTGTTTCCGGTAATCCACACCAGTTGCTGTGGATCCCGAAATGGAAGCGGCCGCAGCAGAATCGTATTCACCACGCTGAAGACGGAGACATTCGCCCCGATTCCAAGCCCCAGAATCAGAATCGCGATAATGGTGAATCCACGATCGCGCTTCAGCGTCCGTATGGTGAAACGCAGGTCCTGCATCAGCACATCTATCCAGGGCAAGCCGCGCGTTTCGCGATGTTGCTCCTTGGCCTGCTGCACACCGCCAAAGCGGACGAGCGCCTGCCGCCTCGCTTCTTCCTTCGTCATTCCGCGCCGCATATTTTCCTCCATGGCAAGATCAAGGTGTGAAGCCATCTCGTCGTTCAGCTCTTGGTCAAGCGGCGCTTTGTGAAAGAAAGCATGCAGCCGATTCAGCGCCTGTCGAAAGAAGTAAACCATCTGCTTAACCTTTCATTTGGCTCGATGTGGGTGCCCCATGTCTCGCAGAGACATGGGTTCTTTCAATCCCTCCCACCGTCGTTCTGCATGGCCAGCACCCGGCCCATCACGCCCGCCAGCCGTTCCCAGTAAGCCGCATCCTGCGCCAGTTGCTTTCGTCCTGCGCGGGTAATTGAATAAAACTTGGCCTTACGGTTGTTCTCCGAGGTGCCCCATTC
Organism: Alloacidobacterium sp.; assembly: GCF_035631355.1. Classification (NCBI taxonomy): domain Bacteria; kingdom Pseudomonadati; phylum Acidobacteriota; class Terriglobia; order Terriglobales; family Acidobacteriaceae; genus Alloacidobacterium; species Alloacidobacterium sp. The sequence continues at coordinate 97,544 of NZ_DASQIX010000003.1, read as the reverse complement.
TGCGTCAATCCAGCCCCGCTGCTGTAACCGCACCAGCGATGCGTAAATTGTTCCCTGGTTTAGCAGCACCTCATCGCCGCTGATCTGCTCTATGCGCCGCGCAATGCCATACCCATGCAGCGAACCCATCGCCGCCAGTGTCTGCAGAACCATCAGGTCCAGAGTTCCCTGCAATAAATCGAGTTTCGATTCCCCCATCCGTCTGCTCCTGTGGTGCTGCCACATAACCATCTCATATCCTTCTGTGGCGACGCCACAGGTAAATGTCAAGAAAACGTCAAATTTCTCCCCTTGCTTCCGCCAGCGCTCGGGAGTATCGTTCCAGCCGTTCCAGGAATGGGAACAAAACCCTCGTCCATTGCTGCTCCCTCACACCCCGGCATTCCTGGCCCCCCGGAAATTTATTTGAAAGGATTGCAGCAATCTCCATGAAAAAACTCATAGGACTATGTCTGGGCATGTGCCTCCCTATCTGCGGTCTGGCAGCAGCTTTTGCGCAGGAAGCCGCCGAATCAACCATGCCGCCACCCAAGGTGCTCGTCGTCATGCGCGAGTTCCTCAAGCCCGGCCGGCAAGGCAGCGCTCATCAAAGCAGCGAGAGCGCGTTTGTGCAGGCCTTTAAGTCGGCCAATTGGCCGACGCATTACTTTGCCGCGGACGGGCTCACCGGGCGCCCGCGTGCAGACTTCTTCGTTGGTTACGACTCCTTCGAAGCCTGGGAAAAGGACACTCAGGCCACTGCCGCCAATCCCACGCTCGCCGCCGCTCTCGACAAGGCCCAGCAGGCCGACGGCGATCTGCTGTCTGAGTACGATACCGGCGTCTTTGCCTATCGCGATGACCTCAGCCTGCATGGCCCGGTCGACATCGCCCATATGCGCTACTTCGAAGTAAATTCTTACCGCGTTCGTCCAGGACATGGGGCGGAATGGGAAGAACTGGTCAAGCAGTACAGGAGCGCCTACGAAAAGGCCATCCCCGGCGCGCACTGGGCCATGTTTGAGGGCATGTACGGCGCCGACACTGCTGGCGTCTTCCTCATCTTCACTCCCATGAAGTCCCTGGCCGAGGTCGATCACTTCATGGCCGATTCAAAAAAGGTCATGGACAGCGTGGGCGCAAACGAGATGAAAAAACTCGAAGACATGGAGGCCTCCTGCGTCGAATCCCACCAATCGAGCCTGTTGATGTTCAATCCAAAGATGAGCTACCCGCGCGACGAATGGGTCAAAGCCGACCCGGATTTCTGGTCGACAAAATGATCGGCTTTATTTGCGGAAAGAGACGTTCGTTATGGGACGTCTCTTAGTTTGGCTATTTGGTGGAAAAAAGACGGCTTAAGAAGCTCTTTCGCGGCGGCGTTGCCGGCTCGTCATAAAGACCCAGCATTTCAGGTTGCGGTGGGAATTCAGAGCCATGAAAGGCTGCGCCAGGGTTGGTAACGCAGACGCGTTCGGCAGTTTCCTTGCCATATTTGTTTTCGATGACCTTGTATGCCTCGCTCATGATGGGTGGGCGGGAATTGAGGTTGTGGGCGTCGCTGGCGATGAAGTGGACCCAATTTTTATCAAAATAGCTGAAAGCCATTGTCTGCGCTGTCCGGCCAAATCTTCCAGTAAGTGACGAGGCGGTGACCTGAACCAGGCAGCCCTCGCGCAGCCAGTCGATCATGCGGCTGGGATGCCGCTGGATGGTATGGTTGCGCTCAGGGTGGGTGATGATGGGCTGAATTCCGGCAATCTTCATTTCGTAAAAGGTGTCAGTCATGCCTTGCGGAATCATCAGGTCAGCGAACTCGACCAGCAGATATTGTTTCTGGTTGATGGTGTATTTGGTCCGGTTCTTCAGCGCGTCTTCGATGTTGTCGTAGGAGAGATGGAAGTCGCAGCCGAGTCCCAGAGTGATTCTGCTATTGAGTTGCTGCTGCAATTCCGCGAGACGCGCGGCGTTTACGTCTGGGTCAAAGTGATACCTGTGGTTGGAGTGGGGGGTACAGGTAATGTGCGTGATGCCGTCGTCGGCAGCCATCCGGGCCATGGCGACAGAGGTCTCTAAATCCGGGGAGCCGTCATCAAGTCCGAAAAGCAGGTGATGGTGAATGTCAATCATGTACGAGCTAACTTCCCCTTTACAATGCGGCCAGTTCAGGGGGCGCGGGGGTCTCGCCCTCTTTTGCCTGTAGCGCTTTTACCATAGATGCGAAAATCCTGTAGCCGTCGGCTGATCCGAGCAAACTCTCCGATGAGCGGTCGGGATGCGGCATCATTCCCAGTACATTGCGGCCCTCGTTCAGAATTCCGGCAATGTTTCCGAGCGAGCCGTTCGGGTTGGCCTCCGGCGTGATTTCGCCCTCCTGGGAGGAGTAGCGGAAAACGATGCGGTCGTCGCGTTTCAGCGCTGTCAGCGTTTCCGGGTCGCAGAAGTAATTGCCTTCCATGTGACCGATGGGAATTTTGAGAACTTCGCCTTTTTTCAGTGTGCTGGTAAATGGCGTATTGCTCGTTTCCGTGCGCAGATAGATCTGCTTGCAGACGTATTTGAGTCCGGCATTGCGCATAAGCGCGCCGGGCAGCAGGCCGGCTTCGGTAAGAATCTGAAAGCCATTGCAGATGCCGAGCACCAGGCCGCCGTCCGCAGCGAATTTCTTTACCGACTGCATCACCGGCGAGAAGCGGGCAATGGCCCCGGTGCGGAGATAATCGCCGTATGCAAAACCGCCGGGCACAAGGATGGCGTCGCAGTTGTCCAGGCTGGGCGAGTCGTGCCAGAGGAAGGTCACCGGCTGTTTGGCAATCTCAGACACAACGTTAGAGGTATCGTGATCGCAATTGGAGCCGGGAAAAACTAGAACGCCGAACTTCATACGTCTAGGCTAGCAGTTTTGGGTAGGACGTGCCGTCGAGCGCGTGAACGAAATGTTTACTCAGACGGACCATCTTTCAGTGAGGACTAGCACTGGCAAGGGTTCTAACTTGAGACTATTGTTTCGCTATGGGCGGATTCGACATCAAGACAACCGGACGGACGGCGGGAAGAGCGCTGCTGAACTGGTGGCGCGCTGTTTCGATTGAGGCTCTGTGTGTCGCGGTGATGTGGCTCATCGGATTGTGGCTGCTGCGCGTGCCGCTTTTCCCAGTGTGGGCGCTGCTGGGCGGCCTGATGACTTTCATTCCGAACTTTGGCGGCGTGATTGCGCTGATCGGGCCAGTCTTCTGCATTCTGGTGACGGGAAAAGACCTGGAGCGGCTGGCATTTGTGCTTGGGCTGTATGCGGTGATCGTGGTTGTCGATCAACTGGTGCTGCAGCCTATGCTGATGAAGCGCACCGCGCGCGTGCCGATCTGGGCTTCGATTCTGGCGCCGATTGTGCTCGGGATTGTCATTCCGTTTTGGGGCGTGTTACTGGCTCCGCCGCTGCTGGCGGTTGTTTATGCCTTCAGGAAGCCAAAGGTGAAGGGGACAGTTCCTCCGATTGTTCCCCCGGCAAGTTAAACTTACGAAGACATTTTGCGCCACATATTGTCAGGGAGCATCTAGTAGCTCATGGAATACAGACAGCTTGGCTATTCAGGACTGAAGGTTTCCGCGCTCGGTTTTGGGGCGGGGACTTTTGGCGGAGGCAACGAATTTTTCAAGGCATGGGGCAGCCAGGACGTGGCGGAGGCCACGCGGCTTGTTGGTTTATGTCTGGATGCCGGGGTGAACCTTTTTGACGTGGCGAATGTTTATTCAACCGGATTGGCTGAAGAAATTCTGGGCAAGGCGATTGAGGGCAGGCGCGAGAAGCTGCTGATTTCGACCAAGGCCACATTCAAGATGGGCGACGGACCGAATGATCTGGGGTCGTCGCGGTATCACCTGATTCAGCAATGCGACGCCAGCCTGAAGCGGCTGGGCACAGACTACATCGACATCTACCACATGCACGGCTTTGATGCGACGACGCCGATTGAAGAGACGCTGGACACGCTGAATACGTTGGTGCATCAAGGCAAGGTTCGATATATAGCGTGCTCGAATTTTTCCGGTTGGCATCTGATGAAGTCGCTCGCAATTTCGGAACGCTATGGGTGGACACGGTATGTGGCGCACCAGGTCTACTATTCGCTGGTGGGACGCGAGTATGAGTGGGAGTTGATGCCGCTGGGACTCGACCAGAAAGTTGGGGCGCTGATCTGGAGTCCGTTGGGGTGGGGTCGCCTGACGGGAAAGATCCGCCGTGGCAAACCGCTGCCGGAAACGAGCCGCCTGCATAAGACTTCAGAGTATGGGCCGCAGGTGGATGAGGAGTATCTCTACAAAGTTGTGGATGCTTTGGATGAGGTCGCGAAGGAAACAGAGAAGACGGTTCCGCAGGTGGCGCTGAACTGGCTGCTGCAACGGCCTACAGTGGCAAGCGTGATTATGGGCGCGCGCAATGAGGAGCAATTGAAGCAGAACCTTGCCGCCGCAGACTGGAACCTTACCGCGGAGCAAGTGGCAAAGCTCAACAAGGCAAGCGCGGTGCAGCCGGTCTATCCATATTGGCATCAGTGGCAGTTTGCGGAGCGTAACCCGCTGCCGGTGTCGCAGGCGAAGTAGTCGCGAGCGCGGGACGCGGCTGAACCATTTTGCGCCTTGCCGCGTAAATTTCATAATACGCATCTTTGTGCTCGGCTGTCGGCTAAGAAACATCGTCAATATAAGTATCTGCAAGTGATCCAGACATTCGTTGCGAGGTGTGTATGGTTCGCAGATCTGTTCTATCGATTGGCATATTGGCGGCAATGCTGGCCGTTCCTCTGGTGGCGAACGCGGTCCATGTAGGTGACGCGGCACCGGATTTTACCGGAATGGATTCCAACGGGAAAACGCATAAGCTCTCGGACTATCGCGGCAAGTATGTAGTTCTCGAGTGGACTAACAACGGCTGCCCTTATACGCAAAAGCATTACAACAGCGGCAACATGCAGGCCCTCCAGAAAGAATGGACGGCCAAGGGCGTTGTCTGGTTGACGGTTCTCTCCTCTGCGCCGGGTGAGCAGGGATATATGACGGCGGCGCAGGAGAACTCATATATGAGCAGGGAGAAAGCATCGCCCACGGCAGCGCTTCTCGATCCGACCGGCGCAATCGGGCACGAGTACTCGGCGAAGACCACGCCGCACATGTTTGTCATCGATCCTTCCGGCAAACTGATCTATGATGGCGCAATCGATGACCATGCGACGACCGACCTGAGCGATGTCAAAGTATCGAAGAACTATGTCTCCGCCGCGCTGAATGAAGCGATGGTGGGGCAGCCAGTGGCGGTCTCATATACGCGGCCTTATGGGTGCTCGGTGAAGTATCAGTAGCTGCTTTGAACGGTTGATTTTTTCGAGGAAGCTATGGCAGTGGAGAGGACACCAAGTTCCTCTTGCTGCCTACGAAAAGCAGGTCCTTCGACTACGCACGCTGCGCGTGCTCCGCTCAGGATGACAAGTCAACTTTTGGCGCGTTTCGATTCGCGGATTTTACGGATTTCTTCCATGCGTTGGGCGAGCAGTTTTTCGCGGCCTTCGCTAGTGGGGTGATAGTAAGTGCGGTCGCGCAGGCTTTCCGGCAGGCATTCCATGTCGGCTACACGGCCCTCTTCATCGTGCGCGTATTTGTAGTCCTTGCCGTAGCCGAGATTTTTCATCAGTCCGGTGGGCGCATTGCGCAGATGCAGCGGGACAGGTTCGGCGCGCGTGGTTTCGATGTCGGAGAGGACTTCGCCGTAAGCCGTGTAGAGGGCATTCGATTTCGGAGCGAGCGCTAGGTAGACGACGGCCTGTGCAAGCGCGAGGTCGCCTTCGGGCGAACCAAGGAAATCCATGGCATCTTTGGCGGATAGGCAGAGGTTGAGGGCTTCCGGCGAGGCGAGGCCAATGTCTTCGACCGCCATGCGAATGACGCGGCGGGCAACATACATCGGGTCTTCGCCTGACTGTAACATGCGACCAAGCCAGTAGAGAGAAGCGTCAGCGTCGCTGTTGCGGACGGATTTGTGCAGCGCGGAGATGAGATTGTAGTGCTCTTCGCCCTCCTTGTCGTAGAGCAGGACGCGCTGTTGCAGCGCCTCAGTTGCAATTTCTTTGGTGATGGGAGACTTGGCGGATTGTGCGAGGCGCGCGGCTACCTCGAGGCCGTTGAGGGCATGGCGGGCGTCTCCGTTAGCGTAGTTGGAGAGCAATTCAAGGGCTTCTTTGTCGGCTTTGATGTTCAGGTTGCCAAGGCCGCGTTTCTCATCGGCGAGGGCGCGTTCTAACAGATGGAGAATCTGCTCGTCGGTCAGCGCGTGTAGTGTGTAAACGCGGCAGCGTGAGAGCAGCGCCGAAATAATTTCGAAGGACGGATTCTCTGTTGTTGCTCCGATGAGGCGGATGGTGCCACGCTCGACGTAGGGAAGAAAGGCGTCCTGCTGTGCTTTATTGAAGCGGTGAATTTCGTCGATGAAGAGGATGGTGCGCGAGTCATAGGTGGCGGCTTTTTCCGAGTCGGCCATGACCTGCTTGATTTCCTTGATCCCGGAGAGGACGGCGGAGAACTCGATAAAGCTGGCTCGGGTGGTTTCGGCGATGATTTTGGCGAGTGTGGTTTTGCCGACGCCGGGCGGTCCCCAGAAGATCATCGATGAAGCGTCGTCGCGCTCGATCTGCACGCGCAGTGGCTTGCCTGTGCCGAGCAAGTGCTCCTGACCTACGAATTCGTCAAGCGTACGCGGGCGCATGCGCTCAGCCAGTGGTGCGTGTTTTGCCGGCGCTGTCGCGAGATCCGGAGTGTTGCCGAAGAGGCTCATACTGCTTCTGTAGATGATGGCAGATTTGCTGGGGCCCATGCACCACCCCTAGGGTTTTGCTAAGTTCCTCTTTCTACGTGCGGTTGCGGTGCTTCGATGGTGCACGCTGCACATCCCCCCAAAACCCATTTCGGTACTCCCAAGGCCGCCTCTTTAGAACGTCCGTTATTCAAGGCCGAGCCTGCTTCTAATTTGATGATACCCCCTATGTCTTGGGTAAATTCCTGCAAAGAAAATGGTTAGGGCGCAGGGCCCAGGAGTTCTCTTTCGGATTGCCGGGTCTTCACCCTGAAAATATGAAAGCCCGCTACTTGGCGGGCTTTTTCTTTCTATCTCTATTTTAGCAATTCAGGGCGAAATACAAGATCAAATTGGGCCCAGTTTTTGCTGTTTGGAATGTAGGAGTTAGAAGATTCCTTTCGCTGGAGGGGGTTGACAAGAGTTTCGGGTGGGCTGTGGAAAATGCACAGTTTACAGCGGTTGTGGACATTCGTGGGCACTGTATTTCGAAGGTATCTCTCCAGATATGACCTCCTGTAAACTTACCTGCTGCTGAAACCTGTCAATGCACCGACATTGATCTCAAATCGCAGACACTCTGCAATCTCGAGTTGCGCTCGGGTCGGTCCCTTACGCCCCGATCCCAATTTGCTATTTGCGGGCGAACAAATCTTGCTGCAACTTTCCGCGAACCCATTTGATCTCTGATTCCGCAAGGAAGCGATCGTGTGCCAGGGCGAGCAGAATGTTCCGTCGCTCCGATTCGTTAATTTCCGGGACTTTGGACACCAATTCTGACATGGCTTTGGTGTGACTCGAAATTGAAGAGAGCCGGTTCAGATAGCGGTCAATGATTCCGCGTTGGGTTTCGATGTCAACACGACTGAAGTTGCCGAGCTTAATCCTGAACGTTTCGCGGTAGTTGGGGTCGTTTCTGGGTTCCGATCTCATTAGCTGCAGGAATCTCTGCTTTCCTTTCTGCGTGATTGAGTATCGCTGGCGGCCCCGCCCATCTTCCTTGTCTGATGGCTCGGAGAGCCGTTGAATCAAACCGGCTTTTTCCAGTCTTTGTAACAGCGGATAAATCGTTCCCCAACTCACCTGGCGAGCCGGGCCGACGACGGAGTTGATTACCTGATGGAATTCGTATCCATGCCATGGCCTCCCGATCAGCTTCCCCAATAAAAATAGTTCGTACATTCGCCCCCATTTCCGCTCACGCCCGGAGAGGGAATTCTAAATAACCACCTCCGAAGAGCTCTTTTCCTCATCCCCCTTGAAATCTTATATCGATTCGATATAACGGGGCGATATATAGATCCTAGCAAGATCGAGCAAGCGAAGGAGACGCCATGAACGGCAAAATTGCTAATTTTTCAGCGAGCAATCGGACTTGGTTCGGTGGATGCTGTCTGATGTTCTGGATCGTGTTTTCGGCCGCGATTCCCGCGCTTGCACAGCAGGACGATGCCTCCGCCTCGCTTCGTCAGGCTCAGGCGGCGCTCTCGAATTCATCTGACGCGCAGCCGATGCGGCCGTCTCCGGCAAAGGTCCCGCCGTCCTTCGGACCTACCCAGCTCACACTCGCTGCATCGCAAACCACGCCCCAGGCGTTTTCATACTCGCCCATGACGAGGGAAGAACGTTGGCAGAACTATGAGCACCAGAATTTCGAATCGTATGGAGCATTCTTCCAGGCGTTTTTTACGGGCTTAGGAGACCACTTGGGAGGTGTTCCCCGTTGGGATTCGGGAATGGCTGGCCTATCCGAACACGTTGGCTCGGAATTTGCCACCTTTACAATCGGCGGGACCATCCATTCCTCTCTGGCTGCCATTCTTCATCAGGACACGCGGTATTTTCGTTGTTCGTGCCGAGGAGCATTTCCGCGCACTCTCCACGCAGTGGGCAGAACGATTTTCACTTACGGCGACAACGGACATCTTTACCCTGACGTTTCGGGTCTCGCCGGAATCTATGGCGGACCAATGCTCATGACGGAGTGGTATCCGGAGAAGTACACGGCCACTGGATATGGCCTTCGGCAAGCGAATATCGCGGTGGGCATGACGTCGGCGGTATATGTGATCCGGGAATTCAGTCCAGAAATCAAGCGAGCATTTCACAGGCGGAAAGCAGGCGAAGGCACACCAGAGCGATAAATACTCACAGAATTGAACCGGCCATTCAATTGATTCTTCAGAGGGTCACTCCTGGCGGCACGGAGATGAAAGGAAGGAATATGACTCACGGCATTAAGACAAAGCGATCGTTCTGTATTCTTAGCGCTCTCAGCGGGATCCTTGGGGTTCTGATGCTCATCACCTCTTTCTCAATTAATACAGGGCCCCCGCCAGGATCTTCAGGACCCGCTCTCGAGAGGTTTGTTGAACAGTCGTATAAATCCGTTCTGTGGGGCGCATGGCTCCAGGCGGTGGGCCCGATTTTTGTCGTTTTGTTTGCATTTGCACTTGTTCATCTGTCCGGTGCAGAGCGGCGAATATCAGGATGGATGACCTTCTTCGGCGCGACGACGCTCATGACCGTCAACCTGATAGAAGTGACGTTCTATATCTGCGCGCTGTTCACGACTCCTTCTGGAATGATCGACATCGGAATCAGACTGATCAGTTCAGTTCAACATCTCTACTTCATCGTGTCCGCCCCCGCGGTTTTCCTGCCGCTCGGGATAGCCCTGATTAATTCCAGAGTTATTCCGCGAGTTCTTGGTTACCTGGCCCTTGGGCTTGGGGCAACATTCGCTCTCGTTGGAATCGCATCTCTGCTTACCCTGGCATTGCCAGCATCCATTACGTCACTTGGAAGCATTCAGGCGCTGTGGTGGCTGGCAGCTGCCTTTTCGTTACTGTTCCGCAGTCCAACAAGCGTAGCGCTCGATCATTCAGGGGAGGAATAACCATGTTGGCAAAGATTTCAATCATGCTCTGCTGCTTACTGGCCTTTCAGGTTCCTTCGAGTGGCCCGCAGAATGTCATTCATGTAGGGATCGATGGGTTCCGCACAGACAAGGGGCAGGTGATCTGCTCCCTCTACTCTTCGGCGGAAGGCTTTCCAAAGAATGATAGAAAGGCCATTGCTCACTCAAAATCCCTCATCGCCAACCGACATGCCGATTGCGAGTTTTCTGGCATTCAGCCAGGGACCTATGCGGTTTCAGTGTTCCATGACGAAAACTCCAATAGCAGACTCGATACGAATTTCCTCGGAATTCCGCGTGAAGGTGTGGGGGCGTCAAACAATGCAAGGGGTCACTTCGGTCCACCGAGTTATCATGATGCCTCCTTCGGGTACGCGGGCAGCCGCATGGAATTGAAAATCGTGATCGTCTACTTGTAGTGGCAGCAAGGGCACCAATGAAGGAGATCGAAATAAATGGCAGGGTAAGAAGCGTGTTTTTCTTGATCGTTGTGATTGGCCTTGCGGGCTTCTTCGCTGGACCACGGATTTGGCCGCCAGAGTATGCGAGATGTCTCGTCTGCGTATAAGGCGGGGCACCTCCGGTCCTCCTCAGCTTCCGGCTTATTACCCGGTGCGAGGAGCGTGTAAAACAATTGATCAGAGCCGATGTGGACAGATTGACATTTACCGTCTAGTTGTCTACACTTCGATCTCAATGATTGACACACGCGCACGAATACTAGGCGCCGCAGAAGCTCTCATCGGGAAATTTGGATTTGGCAAAATCAGCATGGAGGAAATTGCCCGCGAAGCCGGCATCTCAAGGGCTGCTGTTTACCTGCACTTTAAGAATAAGAATGAGATCGGCATTGAGTGTGCAGATAAGATTCATGCCCGTCTTCTCACACACTTGCGGCAACTTGCCGAACTCGATGCGCCGGTTCTGGAGAGAATACGACGGATTTTAATTGGCCGGGTTCTGTTCGCCATTGACTTCACGCGAAATCTGCCAGCGAAGTTCGAAGAAATGTTTGTCGCAATCCGGCCATCCTACATGGTTCATCGTGAACGGTATTTTACAAACGAGTCGGATCTTGTCCTCAGCCTCTTGAAAGAAGGGGTCTGCAAGAATGAGGTTGCTGTAGTTGATTTGGAATTGACGGCGCTTGCCCTCGTGCTTTCGACGAACGCCCTAATGCCATTCAGCTTAAATGCCCGTCAATTGAAGGCGCGTCGTGAGATCGAAGAGCGTGTTTCTAAGATTGCAGAACTCGTCGTGGCTGGAATTCCTAGACCGATTCCAAAGCCACACAAGCAAGGTGCCCCAGCATCGGATCGGAACAGTTCGGGGAAAAACCGTGTTAAGAACAAATAGCTTTCTTGCTGCTCTATTCGTGTGTGGGATCGTCTCGATAGGTGGTCTGGGAGCCGTGCAAACGAAGTTGCAAGCGCCGGGCCCGCAAGCGGGCCCGGCCCTCCCGGCCCTAAAGAACCTGATCGCCGCAATCAATTCCCAGGATCCCGACCAAATTGCATCCTTCGTCCACAACAACTTCGATTCAAATCACACCGATCAAGATTCCTGGTCCACCCGTTGTTGCGAACCCGATGAGGTCACCCGGACACTCAACAACGTCGGCAAACGAAGTGGAGGACTGATTATCGAATCCGCGTACCCGCACGGTTCCGGAATCACGGCGTTCACAAGAACAAAACTGCGGGCAAGGAAGCTCTACATCGATCTGGAGTGTGGGAACAGTGAACCATGCCTCATTGAGAGCTACCAGATGGTCGCATTGTCTCCCGGACCGGAGAATTTCCTGCCGAAGCCAAGACCTGACGTCGCAACCGAGACACGACTGGAGACACTTAAGCGCGCTTTGAGGAAGCATCAGCCAGACAGCTCTTCTCGGGGACTGTGCTTATCGCCCGACATGGAAAAGTTTTGTTCCGTGGTGCATACGGCGACGCTGACAGAGCACGTCATATTCCGATTTCCGTCGATACGCCGTTTTTCATCGCATCTCTTGGGAAGCTTTTTACGGGTGTAGCTGTAGCGCAACTCGTTTCAGAAGGCAAATTAAGTTATGACGAACCGATCATCCGGTACTTGCCAGATTACCCAAACAAGGCTGCGGCATCTAAAATCACACTCCGCGAGCTTCTCAGTCACACCTCAGGACTAGCGGAAATCTTTTCGAGGCAATCTCTTGGAACGCCGCTCAGCCGACTGAAGGACTACTACCCACTATTCGCATACGAGCCTCTCCTGTTCGAGCCTGGCACGGACAGTCCTACAGTAACACCGGATTCCTGGTAGCCAGCATGATCGTTGAATCCGTATCGGGAGAAGAGTTCCGCCACTATTTGGCAGACCATATCTTCCGCCCGGCCGGGATGCGGCGAACAAGCTCAGAGGCACCATGCGGTCGCGCGATCCGCTATTACAGAGACAACGTCGACGATCCCCTTAATACCGGTGCGCCGTGGGTCAGTGCCGAGGCCTTCTATGGAAAGCTACTAAAGGGACCCGCAGTCGGCCCCGGCGGCGAGTATTCCACGATCGACGATTTGTTGCGATTTGCAGAGGCCCTCGAATCAGGAAAACTTCTGGACCGGAAGAGCTTCGAAATGCTCGTCCAGCAGGGGCTGGCTGCGAGTGCAATCCTCAACAAGGCAACCTGATCTTTGCGCATACGGGCGGCGGGCCGGGGGTAGATTCGGGATTGAAGTTATATGTTGATCGCAATGCAGTGTCTGTTTTCCTGTCGAATTACAGCCCTCCATTCCCGCAAGCCTTGATGGATTATGTCGATGTGTTTTTAGGCACTTCGTAGAATCCTTATCTCCAAGCGGTTCGATATGACACAATGCAAACTTATCTGCTACCGAATTAGCTGTCCACCCCATGAGCGACTCGGTGATTTATCGACAATTGAGACTGGGTGACGCTGATTAACTCCTGTTGCCTACAAACAGGAAGTTGACCGGAAGAGTAGCCAACGGACAGCCGCAAACTCGGATCTGGTGCCGGTTCTTGTCCGCCGTCAAGCAACGATAGCAGGTTTACAAAACTTTACGTTGCTTTACCAATCTTTACTGCACGCGTGTCCCTCCAATGTTTTGCTGGTGAGTGTAAGGGTTTGTAATGGCCATGAGCCAGGTCATGGAGGTAGAGCAATGCCTGACTGGAAACAGGAGATTAGCAAGGCCGAGCGCAGATACAACCACAGCGCTCCGGCGACAGCAACATCAGGCTGGGGCAATGTGCTCGCCGACCTTCTGCGCGATCTGAATTATGGATTGCGCAGTATGGCCAGAGCGCCAGCCTTTTCCTTCTTTGCCATTCTGGCGCTGGCGCTGGGCATCGGCGCAAGCACCACCGTATTCACGGTTGTGAATACGCTGCTGCTTCATCCGCTTCCGGCACAGGATCCCTCCCGTCTGGTCTCTCTCTATACGACGGACCTGAAGAATCAGAAGCAGTCCGCCAGCCTCCTGCCGATCTCCTATCTAAATCTCAAGGACTACCAGGCAAGGACTGGAGTGTTCAGCAGTCTCGGCGGATTCTCGCCGCCCATGCCGATGACGCTGGTCGAAGGCACAGCGCAGGAACGCTTCTTCGGCCAGCTTGTTACCCAGGGTTACTTTGAAGCGCTCGGGCTCATACCTGCAAAGGGCCGATTCTTTCTTCCCAGTGAGGTCAGCACGCCAGGATCCGCTCCCGTTGCCGTGCTGAGCTATGGCGCCTGGAAAAACCGATTCAACAGCGGTGGGGACGTGATTGGAAAGACCCTGGAAATCAACGGCGTGCCATTCACGGTGGTTGGAGTCGCGCCGCAGGGATTCCTTGGGGTCAGCGCCGTTTTCGGGCCGGATCTATGGCTTCCGGCGACCATGGCCCAACAAGTCCTGCCGCCTGAGCTCCAGGATGTGCTGCGGCAGCGCGGAAAGCCCTTCTTCCAGGGAATCGCGCGCCTCGGGTCAGGAATCAGCCGCAAACAGGCGGATGCCAGTCTTGAAGCGCTGGCTGCTGCATTGAGGCGCGAATATCCGGATGCGAATGCAGGGCATGCGACTTCTGTGCAGCCCGTGACTACCGCACTGTTCTCGAGCGCCGGCGGCGAGGGCGGCCTGGTGTTGGTAAGCACGGTGCTGCTTCTCATCGTGGGCCTGGTGTTGCTTATCGCCTGCTCGAACGTTGCCAACCTGCTTATGGCGCGTGCGGTGAGCCGGCGGCAGGAAATCGCCGTTCGTCTCGCCATCGGGGCCAGCCGCAGACGCCTCTTCCGCCAGCTTCTGACTGAGAGCGTGCTCCTCGGCCTCTTTGGCGGCATCGCCGGACTTGGCGTAGGCTACGAGGGCTGCCGTTTTCTCTGGTCTTTCCGCCCGCCACAATATGCCCGCAATCTTGCCGACCCCAAACTTGACGGCACTGTCTTCCTGTTTGCCTTCCTCCTGTCTCTGGCCACGGGTTTCATCTTCGGCGTGGTGCCCGCCCTGCGAACCTCAAAGACAGGCCTGGTCGAGTGCCTCAAGGAGGAGACCCACGTCGCGGGACCATCCGGACACAGCGCGCGCTTTCAGAAGACGTTGCTCGCCGGGCAGGTAGCGTTTTCACTGGTATCGCTGATCGCTGCCTCCCTCTTTCTTCGCGCAGTCCAGCGTGCCTACGACATCGATCCCGGCTTCGATCACCAGCACCTCGCCGTTCTCATGATGAATCCAGAGCAGCAAGATCACGACGTGGTGCGGCACAAGGCGTTTCATCGACAGGTCGAGGACCGCGTCTCGAGAATCCCCGGTATTCAGGCCGTCACCTGGGCGTCCAATATGCCGTTCTGGTCAAGCACGTCGCGCGGCATCTTCATTGAAGGACAAGACCAGCAGCGCAAGTCAGAAACCATCAGTACCGTGATTAATACAATTGATGTGGACTACCTCAAGACTATGCAAATCCCGCTCCTTCAAGGACGCGCATTCACTGCAGGGGACCAGGAGGGATCGCTACCCGTCGTTATCATCAATGAAGATCTGGCGCGTCGGTACTGGCCGCATGGCAATGCCATCGGGAATCATCTCCGTCTTTCCGGCGACACCGTCACGCGCCAGATCGTCGGCGTGGTGAAAACCAGCAACTACACGACATTGGGCGAACCGCCCCAGCCGTGCCTCTATCTTCCGTTCCGTCAAAGTCCCGAAGGCAGCGCAAACCTCTATGTACGAAGCGCGGGTGATCCTTCGCTCTTGCTGACCGAAGTGCAGCGCGCTATTAAGGAAGTGGATCCCAGCGTACAGGTCACCGATGTTCGCACTGGCGCGCAGTTCGTGAATCAGGTGTTGTGGAATGCCCGTATCGTGCTCGGCATGCTGGGTATCTTCGGCTTGTTGGCCCTAGCCCTAGCCAGCGTCGGCCTCTACGGCATCCTTGCCTACTCGGTAAGGAGCCGCCAGCGTGAAATTGGAGTACGCATGGCTCTCGGCGCCTCTCGCCTCGATGTTCTGCGACTCGTGCTTCGTCAGGGTATGATGCTAGTCGCCATTGGTGTCAGCGTTGGTTTAGCGATCTCTCTTCTTATCGGCCGCGCGTTCTCCAGAATGCTCTTCGGCCTCAGCCCTGCCGACCCACTAAGCTTGCTCGGCGCTTCCGTGGTTCTGCTTCTCGTGGCCGCATTCGCGTGCTATCTGCCTGCACTCGCCGCAAGCCGGATGGATCCCATGCAGGCCTTGCGAGATGGTTAGCACCATAAGCCACACGAAATGTGCCCGAGAGCGGCACTGCTCGCAACACTATGTCCCTATGGCTGAACTGATCGAGCCTACTTTCATACCGGGAGATTGAAAGGCAATAAAGCCTCTCTTGATGGCGAAACGCTTCTTCGATTCGGAGCGACTGGCCACGCGGAAGTGAAAGGTCAGTTGACGCGAACAGGGCCATGTGCTCATCAAGCCGCAGCGCTCCATCACCTGTCCACAGCCGATCACCGGCGTCCGGAATTGAACAGCAAAAATCTTGAAGACGCCTGAGCTGTGCACAAAAATCGGGTACTTAAATTGCGAATATCTGGCATGCGAATTGCAAGTGAACTATCAACTAGGGTGAGGGGATTCAAAACAAGTGATCATTTGCTAAACCCGACTGGGTGTGGCACATGTTCACCCTCTCCCGAAACCGAGCAACTCCGCAAATCTGTTCCTGGAGGAAATCATGACGAAACCATATGGCATCAGCGCGTGCGCTCTCGTGTCGTTTGTGGCTCTCGCTCTTCCCTGCATCGCGCAGCAGAACCCATGGAACGGTTCCTGGGAGATGGATCGCTCCACATTCAAATACGATGGCCCGACTTTTTCCATAGCCACGGACGCCGACGGCTTCACTGTCACGCGCGGCGGAAGCGCCGACTCCAAAGTAATTTGCGACGGCAAGCCGAGTGTAAGAGCGAATGGCTCCACGACCACCTGCCACAAATCCGCCGCGGGATATGAGTTGGAGAATACCCGGGACGGCAAGCCAATAAGCAAAGTGAAGATTGAGATATCGTCAGATGGAAAGAAGATCACTCAAACCCGTGACATCATGCCGCCGGATGGCAGCCCATTCACCCTCACCTCCGCATCGACACGGATTTCAGGCGGACCGGGCTTTTCCGGTACATGGAAGGAAACTGCCATCAGCACATCACGGGACACTGGAGTACTCACCATCCAGATAAACGGCGACAGCGTCGACTTCAAGGAGACGGACGACGACAAGCCAATCACCTGCAAGCTTGATGGCAGTCCGACGACCATTGTGGGGACGCAGACGATGACTGTGAAGCAGGACGGTCCCCGTACCCTGAAGGTGACCTACAGCAGCAATGGTAAGGTTGACCGCGAAAACACCCTCATCCTGAGTTCGGACGGCAAGACCGTCACAGAAACAGACATTACCCCAGCGCCCTGGCCATCCACGATGTCAGTCGCGTTCCATAGGTCGTAGGATCCACCGCAGAAGAATCCGAAGAAGTCTGCATCTGATCGCGCTTGCGGTCTTGGAGTTGATTGCGATTTTCTACTTCGATCCTGAAGTTGTCCGTCCACAGCGCTTTCATGCCATTCACCAACGCGCTCATCTGGAAAAGCACATAGCTCGATTTAATACTCGGCGGTTATGCGCAAATCGAGATTGGTGGGAACCGTAGCCTGGATTTCTTCGATAATGCGCCACGAAACCCATACGGGTGCTCATCCGGGAAGCCGCAAGACAATCCAATCCATAGCATTTATGGATACCCGGGCCATTACTGTAACTTCGCGTGCTCCGCCTTGGCCTGCTTGTAGATCGGGGCATCTGGATCGGCATCCTTCCACAGCATCAGAAAATCCTTGTACGCCGCCAGCGCCCGGAAACGCGCCGCGTCTGCTTCGGCCCCGTTCGAAGCCTTCATCTCCAGAGCGTTCGCGCGGGCTACGCCCAGCCGCGCCAGAGCTCCCGTCCAGCAGTTCCATACCATGCCACTATGGTCGAGGATCTTCTGGAACTCGACTGCCGCTTCCTTGCCTTGTCCGGTCGCCAGGTAGGACTGTCCGCGAATGTAGGTGGGGTAGAGGCAGGATATCTGAGTGATGAATGCAATCTGCCCATACTCGATGGGCGGCAGCGCCCTCTGCAGTTGCTCAATGGCTTTAGCCGCATTCCTGCGGTTGAGCTCAGTCTGCGCCTGGATGGCCGGCAGCCAGAGCGATTGTATCTGCGTGTCCAGCGGATACCGTTGGTTCAGGTCCCGCTCCAGTGACTGCGCCTGTGTTGTGTCCCCCATCGTGGCATAGACCAGCGCTGCTTCAACCTGTACCCCCTGGCTATCCGGATACAGCTTGAGTCCCGCAGCCGCATCACTGCGAGCTTCGGCAATGTTGCCAATTGCGGCCTCGCGCAGCGCCGCGTTCTCCCACCAGATGGCCCCATTTTCTTTATTGTCGGAGGGGATCGCGGAGTCCACCGCGCGCTTCGTCATCTCCCGCGCTTTGTTGATGTGGCCTATGTAGGCTTCGCTGTCTGAGTCCAGCGAAAGCCCAAAATTCTCAACTGCGGGATCCTGCGCGAACCACCGTTGCTCGGTCGCCATGGCGCCTGCATCCGAGTTGAGAAAAGCAAGCCCATAGAGAGCGTTGTGAAGGCCAAGCTCGTCCAGATTTCGCCCTTGCGCCTCGTGAATAACTTTCCGCGCTTCATCAAAGCGATTCAGGGCCATCCCGAAATTGACTACATTGGTGTAGACGCCAACCCGGTCCGGTGTGAGTTGTTGAGCCTGATACGCGAGTTTCAGCGCATCCTCGTAACGGCCCTGACCGGCCCGGTCCAAACTCAGGGACACATAAGAGGCGGGAACCCGCGGAAAGTCGTCAATCATCTCCTGGCCGGCCTGCGCAGCCTTGTCCACCTCGCCCGTCACATCGCGGTAATAATACGCGGTGATGGATAGCCTTTCGCGTTCGCTGGCGTGATCGCGCTTGAGCCGTTGCAGCTCCGCTCGCATGTCCGAAGCATGCTGAAAGCGCAGGTCGCGGTCTTTCTCCAGCGCGCGCAGAATGACCGCCTCCAGTCCTGGCGATATCTGCGGATTCAACTGTGTTGGCGGTACCGGAGCATCCCGCAGAATGGCGCCGCAGATCTCGCCTGAGCTTTCACCCGGGAATGGAGTCTTGCCTGTTGCCATCTCGTAGAGCGCGGCGCCGAAAGAGAACAGATCGCTGCGTGCATCCAGTTCCTTCGCCCGCACCTGCTCAGGAGACATGTACGCCACAGTGCCCAGCATCGCGCCCGGACTGGTCAGATGAGAATCTGGATCGAGCATCCGCGTTTCGGATTCCTCGTGACCGGCGGCAACCCTCGGTGTGACCTTCGCCAGGCCGAAATCGAGAATCTTTGCATGCCCCCGCCGGGTGATAAAGATGTTGGCCGGCTTGATGTCGCGATGCACGATGTCTTCGCCGTGCGCCGCCTCGAGCCCGTCCGCAACCTCAATGGCAATGCGCAGCAGCTCTTCTGCTTCTATGGGCCGGCCCGCAATGATGTGTTTCAGCGTTTCGCCGTCGAGGAACTCCATCACCATAAAGGCGCGTCTGTCTTCCTCGCCAATATCATGGATGGTGCAGATGTTGGGATGGTTCAGCGCGGAAGCCGTCTGCGCCTCGCGCCGGAAACGCGCCAGTGCCTGGGGATCGAGCGAGACCTGATCGGGGAGAAACTTGAGGGCGACGAACTTGTGAAGCCGGATGTCCTCGGCCTTATAGACGACACCCATGCCGCCGCCGCCGAGTTTGCTGAGGATCCGGTAGTGCGAGATCGTCGTATCGATCATGGACCCGCCGCCGCGAGAGTTGCCTGATAATATGGCGCTGGCAAATGGCAGTCAATGCAGCAGATTAAGACGGCGGTTTACATTAGCCATTACGGCGCAGTGATGTCTGAACGGCTGGCGAGGGAAGAGGAAGATCCTGTCTCAGCGATTTCATCCGGCCTTGAGGTAGTGCTTTCATTTCATTGTGAGGGGTGGCGTCGATTGAGGACTTCTGGGCAATGCGCTCCTTGACACCGGCTCGCAAGCGATGGCGCGCCAGATGCGCGCTGTCCTCCTCAACGAGTGGCGCGGCATTAGTGCTCTACTGGCGGAGCAGGTGATCCATCAGACCAATTACCGACCCAGACCATGAGGATCGTGGTTCGCTCCTCAGGGTCATCCGCGGCTATAATCGGCGAACCGGGCAGATCGGCTCCCCAGCTTTTCGCCGCGTCGCCCGAGACAAAAAACATCAGATGAGGGTGCCAGCTCGCGCCCTGGTCGTTTAAGTACTGCTGCTTTGACATCATGTAACACATCGCTCCCGGCTCGAGCGGGGGCAGTTCCTTCTTATCCAGTGCCGAAGCAGTCGCCGCCACGATCTCCGCTTTCGATTTTCCTTCCAGCACAAGTTTGGTCTTCATCAGGAAGATGCGCGCAAACGTTCGTGCGGCCTGCGGATTAAAGCAAATGGGGGAGCGGATTTTGGGATTCCAGAACTCCGGAGCATCCGTGGCGGCGCCCCATGATCGCTCCACTACACAAAGAAAACCGTTGGTGCCTTTTACTGCGGTCGTGAATCCCTTCCGCCCCAGGACCATCACCTCGGCTCCATTTGAAATGGATGCCGGAGCAGCACTGCGGGCCAGCGCAATTTCAGTATTCTCGTCGGGGATCAGATACTCATCGACGGGAGCCATGGCTGGATACTGAGCATTCTTTGCCTGCGCCGCTGCCAGGCGTATTGCCCCAGGAACGCCAAACTGAACAAGAAAGACTAAAGCGATGAGCTTGAAACGATTCTTCTGCATGGGATTCTCCAATAAGTGCTTGTTTTATGTAAGGGCGCACCTCGGCCGATCCCGCCTATCTTAACTCGATAAGACACAAAGGGACCTCCAGCCGTCAATGCACGAGTGAACGCGCGAATGAGTGCGAGAGTGGCCGACATATTTGCGCTGACCGCCTGACCCTGCACTGCCTCGATGAGTCAACTGCCACGATCAGGGCAATGCGCTCATTGACGGTCTGAGGGGATCGCGCAAGTAAACTCGTCTCTCGGGACTAATCTCGAAAAGTTTTTTGTCGCAGAGAATTTTAACTGCAATGAAAATGCTCTATCTGGAATGAGTCTTCGAAAAGCCCGTCCTCATTCATCGCGGAGCAGGATCATCGGGTCGACGGCGAGAGCGCGCCGGGCCGGGATTAAGGCAGCGACTATTCCGACACCAAGCATGGTGAGAATGACGCCACCCAGGATGACCGGATCTTTGGGCGTGGCCTGATACACGATAAACGAAAGGACGCGGGTGGCCAGTACACCGAGGATCATGCCTGCTATAGACCCGACTGCGAGCAGCCGGAAGGTACGCCCGAGCGCCGCGCCGAGCACCTTGCGTTGGCCGGCTCCGAGAGCTATACGGATGCCGAGTTCGCGGAGGCGTTTACTGACGGTATAGGCGGCCATCCCGAAGATGCCGGTAATGGCGAGCATTGCGCCCAACAGGCCAAGCACACCGAGAGAGACAGTAGCTACTCGTGAGGCGAAGAGAGCGGAATCCAATTCTCTGCTCCAGGTCTTGATTTCGAGCGGCAGCGCCGGATCGAGGCTGCGCATGGAGCGTTGCAGTGCCGCCGCAATTTCCTGCGGGTCGCGCTGCGAGCGAACGACGAGCCAGGTATCGCTGTCAGGGTGTTGGAGAAAGGAAAAGAACATGGCCGGCTTTTGATCTTCAGTCAAGGTTTCATATTTGCCGTCTTCCACCACGCCTACGACTTCGGCCCGCTGGCCACCCCAGAACTTGAAATGGCCACCGATTGCCTTGTCGACAGACCCGAAGACCTTACGTGCGAATTCACGATTCACGACGGCTACGACAGGGGCTTTGTCTTCGTCGTGCATGGTGAAAGTTCTGCCGGCAAGAAGCGCCGTCCCGGCGGCGCGGAAATAGTCAGGCGAGACATCAAAATTCTGGGCATCAGCTACAGCATTCGTCGGGCGGTAATCTGTCGTGGTGTCGGCGTATACGTCGGAATCCCCTCCGCCGAGACTGAGCGGAAGCCGGTCGGCATATCCCACAGCGGTGACGCCCGGGATTGTGGCAGCGGCATCGAGCATATGCTTCTGCATCTGCACGCGTTGAGCGGGATCATATCCTGCCATCTGCAGATCAGTTTGTACGAGCATCACTCCCTTCGGCTGAATACCATAGGTGCTTTGCAGCGAACGCTCCAGGCCGCGCGCGGCGACGAGCGAAGCAGTGACCAATACAGCGCAAATGGCGATTTGCAGACCCAGCAGGACATCACGCAAGGTAAATCGGCGTGTGCTGCCAACGCTGGTGCTGCCGGAGCGAATGATCTGCCAGGGATCAGAGCGGAGAATCTGGCGGACTGGAACCAGGCCGAAAAACAGGCCACTGAAGACAGCCAACAGAAAGGCCAGGATGTAGGTGTTCACGTCCGGATTGACCGGCACGTTGATGGGGATATTCGGAATCGGCCGCCAGGTGCTGAGGGCGCGCAGAATGGCGACGGCTCCCACCATGCCGCAAATACCTCCCGCGAGAGAAACTAAAACGGCTTCAGTAAGAAGCTGGCGAAGGATGAGCTGGCGGCGCGATCCGAGAGCCATGCGGACTGCGATTTCGCGCGAGCGGTCTGCTGCGCGCGCGGCGAACAGGCTGCCGAGGTTGGCGCATGCGGCAAGCAGGATAAGACCGGCAAGGAGCATGAGCCCGAACATAAAGGCGCGCGTGGGCTTGGCGAGGGTATTTCCGGCGAGCCCAGGGCGGGACAAGGAAAATTTCAAGCCATCATCTGCTTTGGGATATGTCTTCGCCAGCGAAGCCGCAATGGTGTTCAAGTCCGAGGCAGCAGCGGCTGGCGTCACTCCGGGCTTGAGGTGGCCTATTACCCATGCGTTATGATTGCCGCGCTCCTCGAGCGAATCCCAATCGGCAATTTGATGTGCATTGACGATGGGAACCCAAAAATCGGGCGCGAAGAAGAGTTCGGTGCCGCGGAAGTCCCGTGGCGCAACGCCCACGATGGTGAAGGGGTGCTTATTGATCTCTACGGTGCGGCCCACTGCGGCAGGGTCGCTGTTAAAGTGGCTGTGCCAGAGTGCGTAGCTCAGAACAATCTCGGGCACGCTGTCCGGCCCATGTTCTTCGGAAGCATGGATGAATCGGCCAAGATAAGGCTGGATGCCGAGAGCATCGAAGTAATTGCCGCTCACCATATAGGGCCATATGACGGAAGGATTTCCGTGGCCGGTATCGAGGCCAACGCCGCCCATAATGTCGTAAGTCACCAGCGAATCAAAGCTGTGGTTCCTGTCGCGCAGGTCGCGGTAGTCCGGATACGACTGCGATGGGGTCGTTTCTGAGCCGTAAGCGCGCTCCACCATGAACAGACTTTCAGGGTGTGGTACGTTGAGCGGGCGCAACACGAGCGCATTGAGAACGCTGAATACGATGGCGTTGGCGCCGATAGCCAGCGCCAGCGTGAGCACCGCCGTCAGAGCAAAGCCAGGCGCTTTTCGGAGTTGCCGTAAAGCAAGGCGTATATCGGCGTTCATGGTTCTACCTCGTTACGCATCGTCAGTGATTCCCAGGCTGTATCAGGGGTACGTGCGTACAGGGGCGGCGGTTCCATTTTTTAAAATGCGGGCATCTCGCGGCAGGCATTCTCGGCTGACTATTGGGAGAAAGCCAGTCGAGAAAGGCCGAGGAAACTCCGCAGTTACATTAATGATGACTTAAGGCCCACACATATGCGCCCACGGCTGATGCCTGGTCCGGGGTGAGTTGCGCTCCTCCCCCTGCCGGCATGGGGCTGCGATATTGCTTGGGCAGCGAAACACCAGTGGTAATTGTCTTCGTGATTCCCGCCCAACTGCCGTCACTCCATAGCCATTTGTTTTTCGTGAGGTCGGGACCTAATGGAGTTCCGGCGCCATTCTCGCCATGGCAAGCGGTGCAGGTTCCATTGGCGACTTCTCCGTGGTAGATGCGACTGCCGAGCGCAACCATGTCATGCGTTGCTCCGGGAGGGACGGGGAGAGCAGCCGTACCGGCGTCAGAATGCGTGCCTTCGGGCGGTTTGGCTTCGGCTTTGACGACCTCGCCAGCGGGAGCGGTGAGACTCGGACAAGGAGTGAACTGCGGCTCTCCGGCTTGCGCGCCCCCGGTGTAAGTGATTTTGTAAATCCGCCCCTTGTTGTCATCGGAGACGTAGAGTGATCCATCGGGACCTACCGCAACACCAGAGGGGCGATATACCGCTTCCTCAGGGGAGACGGTTGCTCCTGCGAAACCATCGGCGAAAATTTCGCATTGGCCGGATGCGCGAGCACCAGCGAGCGGCTGGAAGACGATGTTGTAGCCGCCCTGCGGATATGGAGCGCGATCCCACGATCCATGGAAGGCAATGAAAAGACCGTCGTGGTAGCGAGCGGGAAACTGCTTCTGGTTATAGAAGACCATGTCGTTTGGTCCCCAGTGAGCGGGGAAGGCTGCGACCGGAGCGATCTTGCTGGCGCAAACACCGACAGTGTGGCCGCCGGCTCCTCCATACTCGGGCGCGAGAACCAGCTTCCCTTGTCCAGGATCGTAGTAGCATTCCGGCCAGCCGTAGTCGCCGCCTTGCTTCAGGAGCATGACTTCTTCAGAGGGCAGAGTTGCTTCCTCTTCCGGCTTGTATAGTTCGGGCCAGTTTGCGTGGAGCTGATCGCGTCCATGCTGCGTTATATAGATACGATGGTCCGCTGCATCGACGCCGAAGCCTTCGGCGTTGCGTATTCCAGTAGCATAGCGATCCGAGGGAGAGAATTTCTGGTCGGTTTTGTTCGCGTCGAACTTCCAGACGCCGCCGCGGGTCTCAAGTTCTGTGCACGGCTTGGCGCCCGGCGAATGCAGCGTCCGGTTCTGGAGTTGGCAGGCATTCGTCGCTGTAGCCACATCCACATAGAGAGAGCCGTCAGAGGTGATGACGAACGGATGCATGGGGTGGTCGCCCCCGAGAGGCAACCCCGAGACGACGGTAACGGCTGGGCCTGTTGGCACGAGCGCGTCCGGCTGCAAGGCATAGCGCATGATGCGATCGTTCACCTCCGCGTAAATTGACCCGTTGTATAAGGCAATCCCGAGACCACCGGCTGCTCCGGTTTTGGCAGTCTCACCGAAGCGCTTGATTACATCAGCTTTTCCCGTGCCGCTTTTGTCCTGGAGCGCTACGAGAAAACCGCCTTCAGGCGGGGCTTCGTTCGGCGGATAGTATGCGCCAGACCATGTGTTGACGTAGACCACTCCATTTGGAGCTACCACCATATGACGGGCATGACCGATGCCGTCAGCGAAGATGGTCGCGCAAAACCCCGGGGGTAGTTTCAAGCCGGTGTAATCGTTGGGACATGCTGTGCTTCCAGAAGAAGCTGCCGCAGAGGCGACCGTTGACAACGCAGCAAGTGCAACGGTGACGAAGGCAAGAACCCTATATAAGCGAAATTGCATGGAGGTCTCCCACTGCGATTGTGCCACCTTCGAGAGTATGCTGCTTTCAGTTTTTTGAGTTGTAGTCTCCTGCACATCTTCCACATCTCTGTGAGATGTGGGGATCGGCGATGCACCGCCTGTCAGGATCGCGGCGGTTGCCTCCCTCCGCTGACGTTAAGTGCCCAGCTCAGACTTATCTTTAACAAAAACCTTCTCTCATGAATTGCATCCAGGATTTCACACTGAATGTGATCTTCAACTTGGGCGAACAATAGTGGTACCGCAGGTTCCTCGGTTTCGCTCGGGATGACAAAACTATTTTGAAGTTGTTGGTTTAACGCTGGCGGCTAGTTTCGTAGAGCAGTATGCTCGCAGCGATGGCGACATTTAGGGATTCGACAGGACCGGGGCTCGGGATAGTGATGCACTCGTCACACTGCTGTACGAGTTCGGGTGACAAGCCGCTGCCTTCGTTGCCGATGAAGATAGCGGTGGGTTGGGTGAGATCGAATTGTTGCGCTGGTGTGCCATGATCGACAGTGGTGGCCACGGTGCGGATTCTTTTTGCGCGGAGTGCGGAAAAGATTGTTTGAGTGGTTGCGCTGACGACAGGCAGGCGAAAAGCCGATCCTGCTGCTGCGCGTAGTGTTTTCGGATTCCAGATACTGACTGTGCCAGGGAGAGCGATGATGCCGCTTGCTCCGAAGGCTTCGGCGGAACGGACAATGGTTCCGAGGTTGCCGGGGTCCTGCAACCCTGCGGAGACGACGATTAGGGAATGCGGCTGGGCGAGGATTTTTTCGAGGCTGAAGGCTGGAGCTTCGGCGAGCGCGGCGATAGGCTGCGGCGATTCGGTGGTAACTGCACTTGCGAAGATGTCGGACGGCAACTCGAGGATTGCGGTGCGGTCTAATATCGGCAGATGGCTGAGGATGTCGAGACTGCCACTGCGGACGAAGACGGTGGCGATACGGAGGCCGCTGAAGATGGCTTCTTCGACGAGGTGCTGGCCTTCGAGAGCAATGAGCCCGGATGCGGTCTTTTCGCCTTTTCTTAAGGCGGTTCGCAATTCTTTTACGCGGGCATTCTGCCAGCTTTGTACAATGCGAACATGCGCGTGATTTGAAGCCGATTGCATTGGCGTTATTCTACTTTGTCGATGCCGGTTTCCATCTGCCGTCAGCGCTTGAGTTCCTGAAGGAGTTGTCTTGTCTGCGGAGATTTTGCGCATACATCCGGATGAACCAGAGCCGGAGCGCGTAGAGTATGTCGTCTCGTGTTTGCGCGGAGGCAAAGTTGTCGGGATACCGACAGACACTTTCTACGGGCTGGCGGTAGACCCGGTGAACCTGCGCGCGGTGGAGCGCATTTATGAGATCAAAACGCGGCTGAAGCACAAGCCTTTGTCTTTGCTGATAGGGAGTCTGTCCCAGGCATATGAGCTGTCGCGCGATCTGGGATTGAACTTTGACCGTCTGGCTGAGCGCTTTTGGCCGGGACCGCTGACGCTGATCGTGAAGGCGAGCTCGCGGCTGCCGCTGCGGGTGACGGCGAACACAGGCAACGTGGCGCTGCGTGTCCCCGATGCGGTGATTCCGCGCGCGGTTGCGAATGCTTTTGGCCTGCCGATTACGGCTACCTCCGCCAATTTGCAGGGCGCTCCGGAGTGCACTTATGCGGCCTGCGTGCGCGATCAGATCGGCGACCGGATTCCATTGATTGTGGATGGAGGGCCAACGGGGCGCAAGCTGCCGACGACGATAGTCGATCTTTCAGGCGGCGAAGACCGCTGGCAAATTCTGCGCGAGGGGGCTATTGCAACGCACGAAGTTGCTCTGGCATTGCATACCTAGGATTTGGTTCAAGGGGTCAAAGCCCAGTGCTTCTATCGAGAAGCATTTCGAGCATGTTCTAAGCTTTGGTTTGTAGTTCGATGATCGTTCCTGATACCAATCTGCGGCGAAGAAGCGCCGACGGCAGGCTTCTGCGGACCGCCGTTGTACTGGTGCTGGCGGTGATTGTGGCGTGGGTCGGCTGGGTCCACGGCCAGATTCGCTATTATGCCGACCGCGATGAAGCGCGTTCAGCGGACGCGATCGCCGTTTTTGGCGCAGCGGAATATGACGGGCGACCGTCCCCTGTGCTGCGCGCGCGGCTCGATCATGCGCTCGATCTTTATGACCGCAAACTGGCGCCGATGGTAATTACGCTGGGCGGCGGCGATGTGGGGGATCAACATTCCGAAGGTGGAGTCGGGCATGACTACCTGCTTGCACACGGCGTTCCGGAAAGGGCAATCATTGCCGAAACGCAGAGTGACAATACGGAGGAATCGGCGGCGCGGCTGGCGGTGATTGCAAGGGCGAACCATCTGAACCGCATCATTGTGGTGAGCGATGGGACCCACCTTTTCCGTATTCATGCGTTGTGCGAGAAGATTGGACTCACTGTCTATACTTCACCTCGTCCGGCAGGGCGGGGCATCAGCTGGCAGGAATCGTTTACGCGCATGGCGCATGAGATTATCAGCTACACGGCGTGGAGGTTACATCTGCACTGAAGTGTTCTCGCCTTCCCATCCTTCGCAAACTGCGCGAGGATGGGCATCCATTTCGTGCTGCTGGCAAAACGGCAGGTCCCTTCGGCAAGCTCAGGGCAGGCTCTTTGACTTCGCGCTACGCGTTCCAGTCAGGATGACAATTCAGGTTGGGTCACTAAGACCAGGATGACAGGCCTGATTTCAATTGTGAGATACGCACAAGCTAGCGGCGAGAGCCGCAATCAGTGTTGAGAGGAAGTTGACGGCGTCGTTGTTCAGCCAACCACAGCGCTCGAAGACCGCTCCGAGGAAGCTATCGGCGAAGAGGCCGAGCACGGCGCAGAAAAATACAGTGACTGATGTTTTGAGATCAAAGGAAAAGGCAATTCCGGAGGTGGCGGTGACGATAGCTGCACCGATACATCCCATCGTGGTTCCGGCGAGCGTAATGCCGCCATCAGTTCCTATAGGCACTGGCTTCAGAGTTGTCAGCAGACGTGGTTGGCCGCCAAAGACCTGGCCCAGCTCGGAAGACAAGGTATCAGCGGCGGCTTCGGCGAGCGCTGCCGCGATGGCGGCAAGTATTGCGAGACTGGTTCGCGAGGATGGACTGAAGATTGGGATGGCGACAAGGGCTGCTACTCCGAGGTTGGCTGCGACCTGAGAAGCCCTGCGCCCGCGTCTGGCTTCAGCGGTGCTGAGTTGTTCCTTGCGCGCTCGACCTATGCGCGTGGCCGTCAGTGTGAGGACGAGCATGACAACAAGCGGAAGGAGCGCGGTCCTCCAGCCAGGCGTGCGGAGATAAAGGCAGGCGGCGATGACCGCGCCGGTGGCCGCGGCATAGCCCGTAGCTGATCGCGTCAGCCAGACGAGAAGGCCGAAGGTGATGCTAAGTCCAGCTGCCTGCAGAAAGATCAAGTTGTGAAAGACCCGCGCACTTGTAGCCTGGAGGAATATCCAGACGCAGCAGACAGGCACTACAATCAGGAGGAGCAATTGTGATTGCCAATGTAGCGGTGAGCCGGAACGGTTTCTTTCGTGCATCGGGTTTTTCCTAAGGCGCGTGGCAAAATCGAAATGGCTGAGTGATTTACAATCTACTTTTCAAGGTATTTTGTCCTGATGGTTCGACGCCAGTTGACCTTTTGGCTGCGGTCGAGGTCAGTGGAAGTACGCGGCCAAAAATGCCGACGCAGGATTCGTTGCTGAATGAGGTGTCTTAGAGTGCGAAGTGTCACAGGGTATACCGCCGGGGCGTTGCTGGCCCTGGCCGGTGTGTGCGGGTGCGGCAACCAGTATCGTCCGGTTGTAACACCCATAACGCCAACTGGTCCGGCGCCGCAGCCGCAGTCTTTTGTAGTGGCCTTTTCGCAGCCTGGGTTGACGCAGGGCGGAGTGTCCAGTCCTTGCCCAGGAACACCTTACAGCCAACCGGGTGTGGTGACGCTGGTCGATTTTTCCGGAGACAACGTGATGGCGCTGGCGACCGTCGGCACAGGGCCATTGACCTTCGCGCTGGATTCTACAGGTTCGACAGCTTACAGCACGAACTGCGACGGCACAGTAAGCACGATCCCGATCAGCACGACGTTGCAAACGAAGAATGTGCTGACAACAACTCTGCCGGAAAACCCGGGAGGTGTGAGTACACTGCCTACGAATCTGCTGGCGACGACGGCGGGCCAATATGTCGTTGAGCAAAACCGGACAGCGGTGGGCGCAATGACTGGCAGCCCGACTTCGCTGAAGCAGGAGATCGCGGTTGCACCGAGTCTGGTTAACGTTATTGGATCGTCCGGCGCTCAGTACGTCTATGCGGTGAGCCAGGGCAACAGCACGAGCGGCAGCGGTGTGACGTGGGGGCAGTGCGATCCGAACTCCGGTGCAGCGGTCACGACGAATGGCGAGGCGGATGGAATCCAGGTATCGACGAACACGGTAAACAGCCGCCTGCCGCTCGGGATTTGTCCGGTCTATGGACTGATGACGGCAGATGGGCGACGCGCCTTCGTTCTGAACCGCGGCAGCGGGACAATCACAGTGATTGACAGCTCGAAGAACGCGCTGGATACGGATTCGCCGAGCCAGTACATGACGAATGCGACGATCAGCGTTGGCAAGGGGCCGGTGTATGCCGACCTGTATACGCCGGCTTCGCTGCTGGTGACCGCGAACTACGATGACGATTCGATCAGCATCATCAGCGTCCCCATCAATGGGCCGGTGGAGGGCTTTACCGACACACCGAATTTTGGACAGGTGCTGGCGACGGTGAAATTGAAGCCTGGCAGCCATCCGGCGGCTGTCACCATTCTGCAGGACGGGAGCCGCGCCTATGTTGCCGATGAAGGCGATGGCACAGTGACGGTGGTGAATCTTTCGAGCTTCACGGTGGAGTCGGTGATTCCGGTGAACGGGCATCCGCGCTCGATTGCTTCCACCTTTAATGCTCCGATTGGAAAGGTCTATACGGTCGCGCAGGACAGCCCCTATCTGACAGTGATTCGTACGGACACCGACATCGTGACTTCGTCGATTTTGCTGCAGGGCAACGGCGTGGATGTGCATACCACGACGCAGTATGCTGGCACGAGTTCCGCAACGACACTGGGAAATTCCGTTACGCAGAGCCGATCAGTCGGGTCGGGCGCTCCGTAGAATCTGATTTGCTGCAGAGAGAAAAAGCGCCCGGTTCAGGGCGCTTTTTCTGTGCAGCAGGCCCTATGGTTGACCCTCGAATCAGCGCATTTGTATAGTTGTCTATCCATGGGAATGTAGTTCCGAACACGCCTCAAAACTTCTTTCAGGAAAATTGACAAATTGATCCAGACAGCATTTCTCGCCCTTTGTGTAGTCTTTGCCACGCCGATTGCCGCTCTGGCGCAGCGTCCTGCCTTGATCCCTGAGCCGCGTGAATTTCACAACGGCGACGATATTTCGCTGGCGCGCGGCGTGTCAGTTACCGCTTCGAGCAAAGATGCAGAAGATTCTTTTGCTGCTGATGACCTACTGGCATTTTTGAAAGCGCAGGGAATTGAGCATGCGGGCAAAGGTACGCGCATTTATCTGCTGCGGGATACTTCGTCAGAAGGCAAGCGGGCACTGACTGATGAAAAACTCACGCTCGATGCGCCGATGCAGGACGAGGGTTATGTTCTTTTCACGTCGAAGAGGGGTGTTTACGTCGTGGCGCGTTCGGCTGCGGGCCTCTTTTATGGCGCGCAAACGGTAAAGCAGCTTGTGTCGGGTTCGGGCGATCACGCGGTCTTGCAGGGATGCGTGATACGCGACTGGCCAGCGATGAAATTTCGCGGCGTGCATGACGACTTATCGCGTGGGCCGGTGCCGACGCTTGAATTTCAGAAAAGACAGATTCGAACGTTTGCCGCATACAAGATGAACGTGTACTCGCCTTATTTTGAGAACACGATGCAATATGCGTCGAATCCTCTGCCGGGGCTGCCCGGCGGATCGATGTCAAAGGTGGACGCGGAAGCGCTGGTCGCGTATGCGAAGCAGTACCATGTGACGATTGTGCCGGAGCAGGAGGCGTTCGGGCATCTGCATCATGTGTTGACATGGCAGCAGTATGCGAACCTGGCCGAAGTCCCGGTGGGCGCTGTGCTGGCGCCGGGCGAGGCGGGATCGCTGCAACTCATCAAGCAATGGTTCACTGAACTGGCAGCGATTTTCCCTGGGCCGTTTCTGCATATCGGCGCGGACGAGACGTTTGAACTGGGGCAGGGAAAGACAGCTGCTGAAGTGAAGGAGCGCGGGCTGGGTGCCGTCTACATTGATTTCCTAACGAAAATCCACACGGAACTTGCACCGCTGAACCGCAGACTGCTCTTCTGGGGCGATGTGGCGATGAATGATCCGGCGCTGGTGCCGAAGCTGCCGAAGGACATGATCGCCGTTGCGTGGCACTATGAACCGGAGGCGGACTTCAGCAAATGGCTTGATCCTTATACGCACGCAGGCATGGAAACCTGGGTTGCGCCTGGTGTGAACAACTGGAACCGCGTCTATCCGAACAACAATCTCGCGCTGGGGAACATTCAAGGCTTTGTCGCCGCCGGTCAGAAGGCCGGCAGCACCGGCATGTTGAACACAATCTGGAATGATGATGGCGAGGGCTTGTTCGCCGAGGACTGGTATGGCGTGCTGTTTGGGGCTGCCGCCGGTTGGCAGGCGGGTACAAGCGACATTGCGGAATTCCA
The DNA here is from genome assembly GCF_035631355.1 of Alloacidobacterium sp. Classification (NCBI taxonomy): domain Bacteria; kingdom Pseudomonadati; phylum Acidobacteriota; class Terriglobia; order Terriglobales; family Acidobacteriaceae; genus Alloacidobacterium; species Alloacidobacterium sp. The sequence continues at coordinate 66,024 of NZ_DASQIX010000003.1, read as the reverse complement.
GAAGGATTATGGCAAGGTTTTTCACGGAGACGCGACAGGCGATCTCGATCAGGCGCAGCTTGCATTGATGCAGGCGCATCAGGCCTTTGCGAAAGCGGGCGTCGAGGATGCGCGGGATGCGTTGTTCTGGCTCGATCCATGGACTGCTGAAGGACAGGAGACAGCTGCGAAACTGAAGCCGTCGCTGGACGAGATTCGTCTGGACGCAGAACACGCGCTGACGCTGATTGCGCAGGCGCGGCAGGCGGGGAACCTGCGCGAGCCGGATGCGGTAGACGCGATGGAACTGGGCGCGCGCAGGATGGATTTTATTGCCTTCAAGTTTCAGACGGCGGGCGACATTGCCGGGACGTATCAGAGGCTGTATCAGAATCAAAGCGATCCTGAAACGCGAAAGCACATGTCGCGCGATCTGTGGAACCTGTCAGGTGCGAACGGGCGCTGCGAGGACCTGCGCGATGGTTACGGGTATATTCGCGATCTGTTTAAAGCAGCGTGGCTCAAGGAGAACCGCCCGTTCTGGCTGGACAATGTGACGGCGCAATACGACATGGCCATGCAGTTATGGATTACGCGCGCGGACAAGCTTCGAGCGGCGCGTCAGCAATGGGAGGCAACGTATACGCTGCCTGCGCCGGAAGCGGTAGGGATAGCGCAGCAGGCAGCTAAATAGTCCCGGGGCTAAAGCCCCTTGCTTGATGGGATCCTAATTCACCGGCCTAAAGGCCGGTGCTTCTACATTTTCAGATTCCTGCCGTATGAAGTATTTGTAACTGTAACGGATGCATATACCGCTGCGCACAATCGACCTGGTCCTGGTTGTTCTCTATCTGCTGGGAATCACCTGGTTCGGGTTGCGCTTCCGCAGGCAGGGAGAGCGGTCGATCAAGAGCTATTTTCTTGCCGACCGCAATATTCCGTGGTGGGCGATCTGTCTTTCGATTGTTGCCGCCGAAACGAGCACGCTAACGATTATCAGCGTGCCGGGCATCGCGTTTACGGGCGACTTTGGCTTCTTGCAGCTTGCGATGGGCTATCTGCTGGGGCGCGTGGTGATCTGCATCATCTTTCTGCCGCGCTATTTTCGCGGCGAGCTGATGACCGCATATCAGTTGATTGGCCAAAGGTTTGGGACGCGTCTGCACCGGCTTACCGCGCTGCTGTTTCTGGTGATGCGTGCGGCGGCGGAGGGAGTGCGCGTCTTCGCCGTGGCGATTGTAGTTGGCGTGGCGCTGGGAACAGGCGATATTGCGTCGATTGTGATTCTTTCGCTGCTGACGCTGCTTTATACGTTCGAGGGCGGCATGAAGGCCGTCATCTGGACTGATGTGCTGCAGATGCTGCTCTATTTTCTGGGAACGCTCGTCAGTCTGTGGTCGATTTGTGCGCACATTCACGGCGGAGCACATGCGCTGCTGCACGTCGCGTCGTCAGCGGGCAAGTTAACGATCTTTCATTTCTCTTTGTCCATTACAGAGACGTATACGTTCTGGGCGGGAGTTCTAGGCGGGTGCTTCCTTACGATGGCGAGTCACGGCACCGACCAACTGATGGTGCAGCGGTTGTTGGCGGCGAAGAATTTGTATGAGTCAAGGCTGGCGCTGCTCACGAGCGGCGTGGTGATCTTTGTGCAGTTCACGCTTTTTCTGCTGATTGGCGCGGGGCTGTATGTCTTCTACGGCCAGACGGGAAGAGCGCCGCATGTCGCCAGCGCTGACCGGCTTTTTCCGCATTACATCGTGTGGCAGATGCCCATGGGCGTTTCCGGGCTGATGATTGCGGCCATTCTTGCGGCGGCCATGTCAAATCTGAGCGCGGCGCTCAACTCGCTGGCTTCTACTTCGATGGTGGATTTATATCTGCTGCGCAGGCCGGATGTTAGCGAGGAGTCAAAGACGCGGCTCTCGCGCGTGATGACGATGGGCTGGGCTGCTGTTCTTCTTATCCTCGCGATTGTTTCGCGTGGCAGCGGGCATGTGCTGGAAATCGGACTTTCCATCGCGTCAGTCTTATGGGGCGGGATGCTGGGCGTCTTTCTGCTGGGCACGCTGACCAGGCGCGCGAAAGAAACAGCGACGATGATCGGCTTGCTGGCCGGGTGCGTGTTAAATGTGCTGCTGTGGCGGCAGAGTTCCGAGATTCACTGGAGTTTGCTGGGGCATTCTTTTGTACTGCCGAAGGTGGCTTGGACCTGGTATGTGGCCATTGGCGCGGCGATAACATTCGGGATGGGATATTTGTTGAGTCTTTTCGGGAAACGTAACAGTGTGAGGAGTGAATTGTAGATGGCGCGGTGCCGACGGGTCGTGTTTCTGGTTGTTGCCTGTGTGGGTTGTGCCTTTGGGCAGAAGAAGGACTTTTCAGCGATTGACCGGCTTGTGAGCCAGGCGGTTGAACAGCACCAGATTCCTGGCGCTGTGGTCGAGATTGGCCACAATGGTCATGTCGTATTTCGCAAGGCTTATGGCGAGCGCTCGTTGGAGCCGACGCGCGAACCAATGACACTGGACACGATCTTCGACATGGCCTCGCTGACCAAGCCGCTGATGACAGCGACGGCTGTGATGCAGCTTTGCCAGCAGGGAAAGTTGAGCTTCAATGATCCTGTCTCGAAATATCTGCCGGAGTTCGGCGCGAACGGCAAGCGGGACATCACGATCCGGCAACTGCTGACGCACTATTCGGGCCTGCCGCCGGATCTTTCGCTGGAGCAACCATGGGAGGGGAAAGCGGAAGCTTTCCGGCAGGCATTTGCGATTGAGCCGGCTACGCCCGCGGGCATGCGCTTTGTGTACAGCGACATCAATTTCATCACGCTGGGCGCTCTGGTGGAAAAGCTTTCCGGCATGACGGAAGACGAATATGTGCTGAAGAACATCATCCGGCCGCTTGGGTTGAAGCACACGCGCTATCTTCCTCCGGTGGAGTGGCGCGACCGCATTGCGCCGACACAGTACGAGCATGGCGTGATGCTGCGCGGAGTGGTGCATGATCCAACGGCGCGACGCATGGGTGGCGTGGCCGGGCACGCAGGACTCTTCAGCACCGGAGATGATGTTGCGATATACGCACAGAATCTTCTTGACCGGCTCGCCGGAAGGCCGAGCAAATTTCCGGTGTCGCGAGGGATTCTTGAAAAAATGGTGACGCCCGAGCAGCCAGCGACGGGAACTGCGTTGCGCGGCTTCGGCTGGGACATTGAGTCACCGTATTCGAGCAATCGCGGCGAAATTTTTCCAGTGGGATCGTTTGGGCATACGGGGTTCACAGGCACTTCACTGTGGATCGATCCTGTTTCGGACAGCTATGTGATCGTGCTGACGAACGCGGTGCATCCCGATGGCGGCAAGAGCACGGTGGCGTTGCGCCGTCAGATTGCTGACGCGGCGGCGGCTGCGATTGGCGTTGTTCCCGACTGGGGAAAGCTTTCAGCGAGGCTCACTGGATATAACGAGTCATTGAGCGGGATGCGGCGCTGGCCTTCGCGCAATGCTGAAGTCAAAACGGGCATTGATGTTCTGGAAGGGGATAACTTTGCCGAACTTCATGCGCTGGCAAAGAAACATGACGGCCACTTGCGGATTGGCCTGCTGACTAACCAGACTGGTGTGGACGCTGCAGGACGCCGGACTATTGACATTCTGGCTCATGCCGACGGAATTGAACTGAAGGCGCTCTTCAGCCCGGAGCATGGCATTCGCGGCGCGCAGGACACGACCGACATCAGCAATACAACTGACCCGCAGACAGGCCTGCCAGTCATCAGTCTGTATGGCGCGACTGATGCGCAGCGGCGGCCACCGCTTGATACAATGCGCTCGCTGGATGCGGTGGTGATCGATCTGCAGGATGCCGGGGTGCGCTTTTATACCTATGAATCGGTGATGGGATATTTCCTCGAAGCTGCGTCGAAGACGGGAACTGACATCATTGTGCTCGACAGGCCGAACCCAATCAACGGCGCATTTGTGCAGGGGCCGCTTTCGGATGAGGGGGAGGAAAGTTATGTGCATTACATGGCGTTGCCGGCGCGGCATGGCATGACAATGGGCGAGCTGGCGCGGTATTTCAATCGCGAGCGCGAGCTGAATGCTCCGCTGACTGTTGTGAAGATGCAGGGATGGCAGCGCGGCGACTGGTACGACTCGACTGGGCTTGCATGGGTGAATCCGTCGCCAAATTTGCGCGATCTGGAAGAGGCAACGCTGTATCCGGGGCTGGGGTTGGTGGAAACGACGAATATCTCCGTGGGGCGGGGGACTGATACGCCGTTCGAGATTTTCGGCGCTCCGTGGATCGATGGGCGCAAGCTCGCGCAGTATCTGAATCACAGGTTCCTGCCCGGCGTGCGTTTTGTGCCGGTGGATTTCACTCCGCAAAAGCCTTATCCCTATGCCGGTGAAGTTTGCCATGGGGTGCGGGTGATGTTGCTTGACCGCAACATTCTCGACGCTCCCGAACTTGGAATTGAGGTTGCGGCTGCGCTGCACAGGCTTTATTCGCAGGACTACAAGCTGGAGCGCATCAACACGCTGCTGGCCAACAAGCATGTGCTGAAGGAGTTGATGAGTGGGATTGATCCGTCGCGGATTGCTGAAGATTGGCGGGCTTCGCTGGAGCAGTTTGAGGCGAAGCGGAAGATGGCTTTGCTTTATTGAGTGGATTTCTCCCACCCTTCCCTTTGCGAAGGATGTGGCGGGATGACAACCTTAGGCTTGGGCTGTTCATATCTGTTTCAAGTACGCCTTGGCTTGTTCAAGCTCCGGGAACAGCTGTTCCTCTTCCTGAAACTCGCGCGGGTGAACGCAGCGGCGGCCGCTGCGGACTCTGACCGGATGCTTAAGGTGCAGCATCTCGTGGTACATCAGGTATTCGATGGCGTAGCGCGGCGTGTTACTGCGGTCGAATACGCGGCTGATCATGATGGTGTTGTGGGCGGCGTCATAATGGCCGAGCAGACGGCGCGCCTTGTGCTCGCTCCAGGTGAGCAGTGGACGGCCGAGCAGTCCGTAAAAGAAGCGGCGGTTTAAAGTCTCGAAGATTTCGTCCAGGTCGTAGTGCTCGCCTTTTGCGGTTGAGATTTTTTTTCGTCCTCGCGTCTGGCGAATGCGCTCGGTCTGCCTCAGCACAGCGTCACTGGATACAAAGCGGCGGTAACGTGCATTGTGTGATGGATCGAGCGGCTTGCGATACAACTTGGCCAGCAGGATGTGCGCGATGGCGCGCAGGACTGTATCAGGTGCGCCTTCAAGCAAGTCGGAGAGGTGGACTTTGATCTGTCCTTCGCGCAGGCGGATAGTGGTGTTCAGGCTGGTGAATCGGCGGAAGCGGACATGAATGGGAGGAATAGGAGCGCGTGGGCGGATGGCGCGGTACTCTTCTTCAAATAAACGCGAAAGCTCGGAGGTCACTCAACCTGAGCGTAGCACAAGTGTTGGGCGAATTTATGAAGGGCCGGTCCCGTTCTTGCCTGCTTGATCCTTGTGTTCGGCGAAGTATTTTTCCTGAACTTTCTGGAGTGTCTTTGCCTGGTCGGCAATGCTCTGCGCGGCATCGATGGCGGTCTTGCGGGCGAAGTCGTATTCGGAACTTGCGGGAGGCAGGTTTAGTACTGGCTGCCATCTATCGGTTGCAGGGACCAGATCTTTCAGGGCTTTGCGCACGTCAGCGTGCTGTGCGTCATAGGTGTCGAGGTTGTCCTGTAACTCGTCGACAAGGCTGGTGAACTCCTCAATTCTGGCGCGTAGCTGGTACTGGCGATTGTCTGCGTTCTTGTCGGTGGCAAGCTGCTTGATGTCGGTGACACGCTGCTCGATGAATTTGGCGAAAAGCTTGATGCGGTCATTGGGCCGGTCGCCGAGCTCGCGTACCTGGTCAATCTCGTTCTCGTTCAGCGGATCTTTGTGCGACTGCGCGCTCGCATGCTGTGCCGACAGGGCAAAAAGTACAACTGCGCTCAGAAAGAAGAGTAGGCGACGCATAGGGAAACTCCCTTAGCTGCAAGTGTAGATGCGTCTGCGCCTATTTGCACGCATCTCAATGCATTCACCACACAATCGATGCGCTTGTACTTGCCGAGGCGACGACCTTGCGGGATTTCCTGTCGCCACGGTGTTGCTATGCGAATCACTCTGCGGTGATCAAGCTGCCCGTGAGTTCGTCGCAGGGCAATTACAGTAGCGTCGCGAATCGCGAAGTATGTTTGCCGCGCGATCCGCGATCATATTTTTGCCCGTGTGCACCTTTCTTAGATTGAAACTCTTAAGCTGAATCCTTATTCGTTGCACACGAAGGTCGACCCTTGTTTACGAGGGCCTGTGCATAATGGACCGAGATTTGTGACTGAATTGGGTAGCGAGATCATCGCGTTAGGCCCGGCGTTTTGTTCTCCGTTGAAGGGTGTAGGTTTTGTAGGATCGAATCCGCAGGCCACAGCATCCTCCGGCTTGTTGAACCAGAACCCGACGTGAAATGTGTGGGTTGGCAGCAGATTCGCAGCCGGATCAAATCCAAAAATTTGATCCAGCAAAATCGTCTTGATCACTGTCTCGGCGTTTCCCTCGCTATTAGCCTGGACATCTGTTTGATACCAAGCCAATCCGAAATTCTTGAAGTTCGGATCCACTTGTCCGTCCGCCAGCAAATTGGTGTTCTGGATAGTGAACAGGTCGAAGCCAAGGTTTGGCCGCAGGTGTTGAGCATGCAAAATGAGGATGTCATTCAGTTCGCCCCTCTGAACAAGTATTTCGGCAGTAGGTGCGGGGCCGCCCGGCACCCCCAGGCAGCTGGCGAACTTTGGTTGAGGTACGAGGTTGAAGATGATCTCAGGAACCTGAGCGGAAGCCGATTTCCCAATTATCCCGAAACTGATTGCGGCAAATGCGATGATAAGTAACTTCTTCATTAAGTTCTCTCCTTGTCCTGCCCCGGGCCGCGATTTAGGATCATGGCATAAGGTGCTTAAGACTCCGCCATAGTCATCTGCGGAGAGCTTCGCAGTCCTTAACGGCCCCCAAAAAAATTCCAAGTTATTTGCAAAGAAACGTCCGCAGAGCGGCGAGCACAATATATGGAATTGAAAACAGGGAGCTTCTACGAATGCGGACCTTTTCGATTAGAGCCAGCCGAACAACGGTTGACGCGAGAGGGAAATCCTGTATCGCTCACTCCCAAGGCATTTGAACTGCTTGTCTTCCTGGTTCAGAATCAGGGCCGGCTGGTCACTAAGGATCAGATTATGCGAGCCGTGTGGCCAAGCAGCTTCGTCGAAGAGGCCAATCTCACCGTATCAGTTTCCGTATTGCGTAAGGCACTGGGTGAAAAAGACGGCGAGCTACGCTATATCGAGACGGTCCCGAAGAGGGGTTATCGATTTATTGCTTCAGTTAAAGAAGTGAAAAGTCCGGAAGCGACCCGGATACAATCTGACGAAGCTCAGTATGCCCCTCTTTCTGCCATTGCCGCGGGCGCGTTGCCGGAGAGCGAAACTGGTGACTGGGGCCATGCTCGTGATGGACCTGTGCTTATTTCTCTACAGGGGGAACATCTATCCAGCCGCCGGATGGTGCTATCCGTCCTCGCCGTGCTTGCCTGCATCCTGACAGTGATTGGCTACTTAGCCTCTCGAAAGCTCACATTATCTGTACGCCCGGCGCCTGTGCAACGTAGTCTGGCAATTCTTCCGTTACGGAATATCAGACAGAACCCTAAAGACGACTTCCTCGGGTTTTCACTCGCCGACGCGGTAATTACGAAGCTGGGCCCCATCAGTTCGCTGACAGTCCGGCCCTCTACTGCGATTGAGAAATACAAAAGTCAGACAATTGACTTGTCGAAAGTTGCCGCGGAGTTGAACGTTGATACTCTGCTCACCGGTACTTTCATTCACGATGGAGACGATCTAAGAATCACGTATCAGCTGATTGACGTGAAAACCGACAATATCCTCGGCAGAGACATGATCGATCTTAAATACGATAAGTTATTGACTGTTCAGGATAATGTCACTCAGCGGATCATCAAGGGATTGGAACTGAACCTCTCACCTGCAGAGGAGGCGCGGATCAAGCTTGGGGAGCCGGTTAATCCGCTGGCTTATGAATACTATCTGCGGGGAGTCGATCTTGTAGGCAGCCATAATTTTCCATTAGCTATCAAGATGCTGGAGAAATCCGTTGAGATTGATCCTAGCTATGCTCTGACGTGGGCCTATCTCGGGCAGTCTTACGAATCCGCTGCTGCTTTCGAGTTTGGCGGTATCGAACAATACAGGAAAGCACAGGCCGCCTATGAACGCGCGCTGACGCTCCAGCCTAAACAGTTAGAAGCAAGTATGTTTCTAGCCAATTTGCTTGTCGATACAGGCAAGGTTGAGCAAGCTGTGCCTCTGCTACGGGGTGCGCTGAGAAACAACCCGAACAACGCCGCTGTGCATTGGGAACTCGGATACGCCTACCGCTTTGCTGGTATGCTGAACGAGTCGGTGGCGGAATGTGAACTTGCACGCCAGATCGATCCATTGGTGAAATCCAATGGATCGGCGCTCAATGCTTATCTTTATCTTGGGGAGTACGACAAGTTCCTTCAAAGTCTGCCTGACGTGAACGACTCAATCTTTGTTTTCTATCGCGGATTTGGCGAATACCACGAAAAGAAATGGGACTTGGCAGCCAGTGACTTTGATCGCGCTTACAGCCTCGATCCGACCCTATATACCCAGATTGGAAAGGCCTTTAGTTATTCGATTGCCCGCAGAGATCCAGAGGGACTGGAGATACTGCGCCAATTGGAGAACAAAATTCAACAACGTGGAGTAGGCGATCCCGAAGGAACCTACAAGATCGCACAAGGTTATGCAGTCCTGGGCGATAAAGCTTCGTCTCTGCGTATGCTGCGCTACAGCATTGAGCACGGGTTTTTCCCGTACCCCTATTTGGCCGCCGATCCGCTGTTAGAGAATATCCGCAATGAGCCGGCTTTTTCGCAACTTATAAATATCGCGCGGAAAAGATACATAACATTCAAGAGCAGTTTTGTTGGCACAAGTGTAGCCGGAGGCAATCAGTTACCAATTAAGCAGAACTGATCAAAGCCATATCCTACCGGGAAATTGCATATAGCCGCAGGCGATATATACGCACCTGATGAGGATCCATCGTGAGTTGCCGTCCCTGATTGCTCTGATCGCCGTTTTCCCGCTCAACGACTTTCCATTGCGAACCTACTCTTACTATCTCCTCAATGCTTGCAATGCTCGCGATGTTGGTGTCCGTGTCGGGATCGCGTGTCATTTTTACAGTAAGCCCCGTGCCGACAACAAAAAACTCATTTGACGAGGATTCCAGCAAAAGCATGGCTCCGTCATTGACCTGTAGCGCGCCGGTCGACCATGCGCGCGACAAACTTCCCTGAAAAAGATACCCGCCGAGGTCAACGGTCTGTGTGCCGCGCGGGCTGTTTGCGTGGAGAACCATGCCGCGGGTTCGATTCGCGGCTTGCGCGTCGATCAGAATCTGTCCCAGGCTGTCGAGTGCCGCATACACCTGCATGACTGCTGGCTCAGGGTCACCAGGTTTCTCCGGAGCGTGGAGACTGTCGATGCCGAAGGGGCAAAATCCGAATGCTTTTGCGGCACCATAGGCGTAGAGCGCATTGTACGGCGCAGTCTCCAATCGAGCTTCAGGAATAAAGATTGGATTCCCGGGCATTTGATATTTCCTCACCCAATACGCAAACTCAGGCCAGTAAATATCAGGAGAGTAGAAGTCGATATGTGTGGCCAGCGCGCGATAGATGTTAATGTAGTAGGGATGCGGTCCGCCGCTTGGATATTCTCCTGCCCGTTCAAGGAAAGCTGGCAGCTGCGCATTCATATACATGGGAAGTGGGTATTCCTTCTTGCCTGCTTCGGCCACGGAGTCAATGTAGGTTGCATAGCGCCAGGCCATAAAAACTTCATTCGCGGCTTCGCCAAAGACTTCGCGCCATGTTTTGCCCTGCGGGTTGAAATGTGCGGCAAGTTGCCGGGACAAATTCGTGCGATTGGCAATCAGCTTCTGCATCAATGCTCGTGGAACTGGGTCCGCGAACTCACGATTTGCTTCCGGCGAGCGGTCTCTTTCTGGCCCAAGGTATCCAACTTCGTTCTCAAGCTGCACCATCAGTACCGTCTGCTGCTCGCGGTCCTTTTCGCGCACATTGGCCATGAGCGCGGCAAATGCGCGGGCATCGCATCGAGCAGTTTCCGTTCCGAATGTTGAGAGGATTTCAAGCGGCGCGCCGTCTGCACCTATCGCCCTGGGGAAGCGCTTCGTGTCAGACTTAACCCACGCGGGAGCATATTCAGAGAAGGCGTTCTTCCAGCTGCCAAACCATAAAAGCACGAGATGCAGGTTCTGCTGGCGCGCCACGTCGATCCAGTGGTCGAGGATGCTGAAATCGAATGTGCCTTCCTGAGGCTCTACCTGCTCCCATGCCACTGGCATAAGGACTGTGTTCAGGTGGAGTTTTGCTATTGCAGGGAGAATCGCATCGGCCTGTACCGACGTTCCAGCAGACGAGTTGCCTAGTTCGCCGCCCAGAATGAGAAATGGCTTCTCTTGGACCAGTAGCTGTCCGCTGGCTTTATCTACGCGGACTTGCGCCTGGTTGACCTGACCAATACTGGCTGGCGCTATAAGAGCAAAAACCAACGGAACAACAATCCAGCGCAGCATCAACGAAACTCTCCAAATCAAACTCTGGGCCATCGTAACCGGCTTCTTATTCCGGAGGCTTGTGTCCGATGAACTTGTCGGCCCATTCGATAAAGTACTTCATGTTGGGCGCATCGGTGTGGCCGCCGTCATGCTGCCGCCAGGCAAGCTGACCATCCAGCAAACCCTGATTCACAGGGGGCATTTCCGCTGTGTGGTAATCGCCCTGTACGTCGAGCCCCTTCGCGCCGAGCAAATCGAATACCCGGCCCGCATCTACAGTAGCCATAAAGCTGCCCTCGTGATCAAGCCAGTGCGCATCGCCTTTTTCAGGAATGCCATAGCTGATAAACGTAAGCCGCGGAGCGCAGAGCGCAATGAGTTCGTTGGAATCGACGGGAATGTCGCCTGGATTCATGCTGCCGAAAGTGGCCTCGGAAGCGCCATACTTCATGAAATTCCCGGCCATCCAGTAGTATTCGCCACCTGTCAGGCTTTCGACTGCTTCTCCATAGTTGCGACGCAGCAGCGTTGCGCCGCCTTTTCCTGATGATCCGACCAGCACCATGGCAAAGCGCTGATCAAAGGCCATCGTTACGAGGGCTGCTTTGCCATAACGCGAGACCCCTTCGATGCCGACGTGTTTTGCATCGATCGCTGGATCGGTTTCAAGATAGTCCAGCGCCCGCGCGGCGCCCCAGGCCCATGCGCGCAATGCTCCCCAGTCTTCAGGCTTACGCGGCTGGCCTTTGTTCACTAGCCCGATGATGCCTCGCGTAACACCAGCCCCGTCATCAGCCTGCACGCTAGCCGGATCAAGAAGCGCGAAACCCCATCCGTCTGCAATTAACTGCCAAGTATTGGGCAGCCCGCCGTCAACGTTAAGTTGCGGGAATTGAAAAGGTGTGTTCCTGACCGGCTCCCATGCCGGATGCTGCTCGAAGACCTGTTTGAGCGACGGGTCCTGCTGTATCAGCAGCGATTTCCATGCGTTGTTGATACGATCCATATCTTCGCCCTTTGGCTCATTCGGCGCGGGAAATTCGGAGCGGCCGAACATCATCAGGACAGGAACGGGGCCTTTGGCATTTGCCGGTGTAACCAGCATCATATGAATGTTGACGTTGATCTGCGGGTATGAGGTGTTGTCGACGTGCCCGATCAAGTCTTTCGCAAGCACAGGCCGGAACCCAATCATTTCATGGTCGGTGATGTTTACAGTCCATGTCACTTTCGGTACATTATCCGGAATCCGGCCATAGACATACTTCTCGTACATGTCGACGATTTCCGGACGGCGTTTCTCCCACCATACCTTCGCCGTCGTCACTTTCTCGCCGTTATTAAGGGTCAGCGGATCAGGCAGATTTGGATATGGGTTCGCTTTCGACTCATCATAGTTGGCATGGTTCGGGGCCTTTTCATCGCCACTCGGCCCAGGACGCAGGGCCTTGATGCCCTGCTGGTCCATCATGTTTTGGTGATCCTGCTCGGCGGTAAACGTAACTGGAGGAGGAGCGGAGGAACTCTGGCCAAAAGCTGCCGGACACACAGTGACGAGAGCAACAAAAGAGACTGCAAGAAAATGACGCACAGGCATCCTCACAGATCGACATATTCTGTTCATTCTGGAAAAGCGATTTACTCCGGAATTCATCTTAGTCTCTTTGAGCCTCAGCATCTGCATTCACTTGTTTATTTCTGAAAAAGCGTGAGCGGAATTGCTTCAGCCATGGCACGGTACCCAGCGGGGGATGGATGCAGATGGTCACCGCTGTCATAATCAGGCCGCAAATGGTCAGGGTGAGCAGGGTCTGCCATGATTTTGTCGAAATCAATTACCGCATCGAAGTGTCCTGCGGTCCGAATCCAGGCATTGACTACCTGCCGGTCGGACTCGTTCGATTCATCAGGGTGATAAAAGGCAGAGCCAATAAACGGCATGATGGTTCCACCAATGACCTTGATGCCATGCGCATGCGCGCGCAGGATGATCTGCTGGTAGGCTCCGATCATCTGGTGAACCAGGTATTCATGCTGCGCTTCCGAGGCGACAGTCGTGTGCGTCAACATGCCGATATCGTTAATGCCTTCGAGCACGATAAGATAGCGAACCCCGTTCTGAGCGAGAACATCGCGATCGAAGCGCGCAAGTGCATTCGGACCTAATCCGTCCAGGAGCAGCCGGTTTCCGCCAATGCCTTCATTGAGCACAGCGATGCTACTCGTGGCTGCGGAATGTTGTAAGCGCGAGGCGAGATCGTCAGTCCATCGATCGTTGCCGTTTGTTGTCGCGCCGTGGCCGTCAGTAATGGAATCACCGAGAGCTACGATGGACGATGTATCGGCAGGAGCCGATACATCGATTCCGGAAAAAAAGTACCAGTGATCGATGATTTGCGCTCCCGTCAGTTCAGTTGCTGAAGCGGGTAGTCCCGTGGCCAAATACGAAGTGGTGCGAGACCCCGGGTGACCAGTTTCCTGTCCCGGCGCTTCTTCAATCTGCATTGTGATGGCGAGATCTGATAACGCTGCTACAGGGTAGTTGAGCGGATCAGAAATGTACTCGGCGCCCATCGGAATTAAAACATCCGCGCGTCCGTTGAAAGTGACAGCTCGATCGGAGGCAGCATCGATGTGGCTCTTGGCCGGGGACAATGGACGGGCGACATGCATTGTAATAAGGTGCAACGGGGCTGTACCGAATGCGTTCGAGACTCGCACCCGGATCGCCGGGCCGCCGATCGAGAGATGCACAATCTGTCGGAGAGTCGCATGGTGGAGGCTATCGAGCGGTACTGCATTGTTCGGCTCCGGGATCTGCTGCGAGGCGGCCCATGAGCCAACCCAGTTCGGAGCATGAGCGGGATCTGGGTGTGCTATCCCGTTCGGGACCTGACCTTGCGCGGTAAATGCTGCCGCGGAAAGGAGAATAATCGCAAAAAAGCTTCTTGTGCGTCTGGGTGTCATGGGCTGTGTCAATGAGTGTGCGTGTTGGCCGGCTGCACGGGCATGATGATTTTGAATTTACCTGCGCAGTGCATGAGATTCATCAGATAGAGCATTCCGTCGTAGTAACGGTTTTGTCCGCTCGGGATGGGGGCATTCCAGAGGGCTTCTACAAACTGCTTCGCGTTAGTTCGATTCTTCGCTGCCAGACTTGCTACGGCATTCGTGCCCATCAATCCAATGGGATGGCTCTCGAATGTGAGTCCGGGAGTTGCGCCGAGAGGCTTGCCATCGACCGTATATACAGGACCGTAATTGGCAATACCTTGCGACAGGAAAAACCTCTGGATGCGGTCGCTCAGTTCCTGCTCCGCAGGCGCTTTATGCCACCATGACCAATCTACGGACCAGTTTGAAGCAACCCGCCAGGCATCGTAACCGAATTCTTCGGATTGCGGAAATCGCGTCATATGCGGCGTGCCGTCAAAGTTGGCATAAGATGGCGCCAGTCCTGTTATGGGATTAGTTGTCTTCTCAAAGAAGTGCCGGCTGACATCAGCCGCCTGCCTCCAAAAATCGCGGTCCTCCGGTGGTCCCCAAAGAGCGAAGAGCTGGTAGAAGGCAGGGAGATGATATGACGGATCCGTAAATGGGTGAGGCATAATGCCGGGCACAAACAAAACCATGGTGTGCTGTTTGTCCATTTCCGGCCCAACAGTGCGCATACCGAAGCGCGTCATGCCGGAGAGCACTTCACGATGCACCATGTCATGCAGCAGAGCTTCCGCATGAGCATGATAATCATAGATGCCGGTTCCGCCCGGCCAGCGGTTCGCGGCGAACAACAGGGCCATCGCGAAATACTCTTCGCCATCTGGCGCTGGAGTCTCCTCATTAGGGGTGCCATTTGTTTTGCACGACCACGAAAAATAGCCGTGGGATGGATGCTTCGGTTCTGATATATACATGTAGGTCATCGCCCAGTTCCATAACGTATCGAAGACCTCCTTGTCATCCAGTTGGACAGCGATCATCATTCCGTAGCTCATGCCTTCGGTGCGGACATCGTGATTAGCCCAGTCCGTGATGTACGCAAGCTTGCCATTGGCATTCTTTCCTGCCTCGAAATACACAGCCTGGGTTTGCGGATCGCCATGAAAGAGCTGCTGGTAGGCGGCCTGAATTTTCCGTTCCACTTCCTTTTGCGAATGCCCGTTTTCTGCAAATAGATTGCGATAGTGATGATCGCCTGGTCCTGGTGTTTTCTCAGCAGAACAATGCGAATCAGCGCCTGCAGACAGAAGCAGGCAGCAGAAAAGCAGCAGCGATATTTTCACCTGGAATTTCTCCTATCGTGATAACGGTTTCATTGTTTCATCAATTATTTTCGCCGATTATATAGACTTTAATTGTCATTTCATATCGAATCTACTAATTCAATTTACTTAAGGAAATTTATGCTTGACAGTGCAAAATTTCTGCCTCTATAGTTTTTGTCGCTAACAAAATCATGAGCTGAATTTGAAATCCACATATCGGGGACTCCCCATAGAGGCTCATTTGTTAGTGAATTTTTCAGGAGGCGGTGTAAAAAATGAATACCATTTCTCGCGTTCATACGAGGCGAGGACTCAAACAAGAACTGCATCAACTCCGTGGAAAGGGGTATTGGCTCCTTTCTCTTATCGGAATGGCATTCTTGTTTTTGTCTGGGCCTTCGACCCACGCGCAAACCACGGCCCAGTTGACGGGGACCGTGCAAGACAGCACAGGCGGTGTAATCCCCGGGGCACAGGTGACCCTT
The DNA here is from genome assembly GCF_035631355.1 of Alloacidobacterium sp. Taxonomy (NCBI): domain Bacteria; kingdom Pseudomonadati; phylum Acidobacteriota; class Terriglobia; order Terriglobales; family Acidobacteriaceae; genus Alloacidobacterium; species Alloacidobacterium sp. Next base: position 50,577 of record NZ_DASQIX010000003.1, on the reverse strand, counting down.
ATCAATGAATCGACCGCTAGCTCGCGCGTCGTACAAACTAATGGCCAGGGGTTGTATGCCTTTCCCGCGCTGGTGCCAGGTTCCTACACGGTAAAGGTCAACGCAAAAGGTTTCCAGGCGAAAGAGGTTACCGGAATTACCCTGCACGCCGGAGATATCCGCGCCGTCCCAGCGTTTACTCTCGTAGTGGGATCTGAGGCAACAACGGTCACCGTCAATGCGGCCAGCGAAATGATTCCCACGGAAAGCGGACAGCGCACTAACGTTTTGGATAGCAAACAAATCCAAAACCTGGCTCTTGTGGGCCGCGACACAACAGAACTGTTGAAGGTGCTGCCGGGCGCGACAAGTGTCTCCTCCGGTCTTACCCAAAACAGTCCCATGTACAACGATCTGAATACATCGGTACAACAAAGCGCGATCGGTAACGGCATCGACATTAACGGCGCGGTGAATCGTGGCGGCACGGCATTATTGGCCGATGGAGCCAACATCATTGATCCGGGTAACATGGCGTCGTCAGTCTCGGTCGTTAATCCGGAAATGACCGCGGAAGTAAGTGTGCAGGCATCGAACTTCAGCGCAGATACTCCGTTTGGCCCAGTCGTCGTGAGCACGATCAGTAAATCGGGAAGCGATCGCTATCACGGCGAAGCATACTTCGACGCGCGAAACAGCGTTCTGAACGCAAACGACTGGCAGAGCAATCATCAGGGGATCGCCCAAGGGGCTCAGCATTATTACTATCCCGGCGGCAACTTTGGCGGCCCGGTGCCGGGCACGAATAAGAAGCTGTTCTTCTGGGGCGGCTACGAAAGATGGCTGCAAAACCAGGGCAACGCGAACGTGCTGAAGTCGTACATCCCCAGCCCCGAAATGATGGCTGGCGACTTTACTACCGATAACGCAGACAATAATGTTCTTTGCCCCAGCGGGTTTTACGGGAGTCCGACAGGCAAGTATCCACAGGGCGCATGGTGCAACGATCTTTCGGGAACAATTTTCCCGGATGGCAGCAGCGTCGCCAGTAACAATTCCGCCGCTCCCAACTCCGGCAACAAAATACCAGCTCAATTCATCGATCCGGGTGCACAGGCGCTGGCCAAGATCTGGCCTAAGGCCAATGCGAATCCAGCAACCACTCCCGGCGGATACAACTACTACCAGCCCATTGAGAACATCAACAATGGGTGGATTTATCGCTTTCGCATCGATTATCAATTAGGTGAGAACACGAAGATTTACGGGTCCTACCAGCAGGCATATGACGCGCAACTGGCGCAGGGCAATGGCGCGCACCTGTACTGGACGCCGGGCAATGCTATCCCCTACCCGGGCGGCGGCGAGTCCGAGGCATTCTACGGCAAATCGCTGGCCGGACATTTTGTTCACAACTTCAACTCAACAACGACTAATGACTTCATGGCGGCATGGGCTTTTGGCAGCTTCCCCTTTGTCCAGCCGAATCCCTCCGCTGCCTCAAGGACAACACTTGGTTATCCTTACGGCAAGGTCTTTCAGACAACTTCTCTCAACATCCCTGCCTACAGCAGCGCCGGGAATTTCACCTTCCCGGACTTCTCGCAAGCTTCTATCTTTGAGAACCCTCCAGGGAAGTATGCAGTCAAGAAGGAAGCTCCGCAGTTCAATGATGTGTTGACCAAGGTCTGGGGCGCTCACACAGTAAAAATGGGTGCATTTACCCAGAACACCGATAACTATCAAAGTACCTTCAGCACCTTCCAGGACGGGAGCCTCACCATTCGTAGTGGCCAGGCGGCAAATATCATTACCGGAAATCAGCTCGGCTCCTATAACCCTGTGGCCAACTTCACGATGGGCGTGCTGACGGGCTACAGTGAAAACAACGCATCTCCAATTGCCGACACCGCTTACCAGGCAACGGCATTCTTCGTGGATGATACCTGGAAAACAACGAGCCGACTGACCCTGAACCTGGGCGCACGCGTGGAGCATATTGGCCACTGGTATGACCGTGGCCGTGTTGGTATGGCGGTCTTCTATCCTGATCGCGTATTGTCTGACTTCAACAGCGGCAAGTACGCACCGGGATACTACTGGCATGCCATCGATGCCGGCGTTCCGCTGAACGGTCAGCCGAATCGCTTTGCCTATTTCGATCCACGGTTTGGACTTGCCTACGATGTATTCGGCACCGGTAACACCGTGCTGCGCGGCGGATGGGGTGCTTACCGCTTCGTTACTCAGGTGAACGATGTTGCGGCTCCGCTGGTGACCGCTCAGCACGTACTCGGCTATAACCTCCCTGGTCAAAAGACCGTCATGCTTTCGCAACTTAGCCAACTGGCATATAAACCCTGCACGGTCCAGTGTGTAAGTGGATCACAGACGGGCTTCGATCCGACTGACTACGGACAACCGCTTACGTATGCCTATAACCTCACGATTGACCAGAGATTGAAGTGGAACTCTCTGCTCGATATTGCCTATGTCGGCAGCCAGACCAGCCAGCTTTCTGACAACAGCGAGGGCATCGAAGGCAGTAACTTCTCCGCACTCGCCGATCAGAATAAAACTCCAATCGGAGCTTTCTTCAAGCCCGATCCGGTCACCGGAGTGCTGTCCACTAACCCGGAAAACCTGGGAACGAACCCTGGTCCTGGCGGCGGAACTCCAACCGGGAACACGGCAGCGGATTACCACCCTTACGGTTATGCGTACGGTACCTCTACCGTTTTAATGAACCAAAGCACCTCTTACACCAACTACAACGGACTGCAGGTGGCGTGGATCAAGACATCGGGCCACCTCAATTTCAACCTGAACGGCACCTGGTCTAGAACGCTGGGCACAAGCCTGCAGACGAACCCGTTTGATATTAACTTGAACTACGGTCCTACCTCTGTTGACCGGCCGTTCGTTTTCAATGCCTCCTATACCTACCAGACTGGGGCCATTCATGACTTCAATCGATTTGTGAATGGGCTGCTGGGAGGGTGGACGATCTCCGGCATTTCTACCTGGCAAGCGGGCGGCTACATTCCGGCTCAACTTGGAAACGGAGTGCCGAACTTCGGACTTGGGTTGACATATGCTACCGGCCTACCAGCAGACGCGAAGGCACAAGGCATCAACAAGAACATCGGCGATGCTACCTACTTTGGTACAGATGCCAGTGTTCCTATTATGCCTGTGCTGACCTGCAACCCAACCACCAGCCTGAGCCACTATCAGCGTGTCAATGGGAACTGTTTCATCGCGCCACCAGTGGGGTCACAGGGCGGCAAGAACTATCCCTACATGAGCGCCGGCGCTTACTTTAATAATGATCTGGCGCTTTACAGGTCGTTCCCAATCCATGAGCAGCAACAAATCCAGTTCCGGATCAGTGCTTTTAATTGGATGAACCATCCGCTGCCAGGTTACAGCTCGCTGAATCCGCTTACGTTGAGTTACAACGTGGACTATGCCAGCAAAGCCATCACCCGAAACTACAACACCAGCACCTTCGGTGTTATGGACAACAAAACAGGCGCTCCATACCAACGCATTATCGAATTGAACGTCAAGTATTTCTTCTAGCATCTGCTTCCCAACCGGAAGGTGGACGAAATCGTCCGCCTTCCGCTTTTTTGTTTCATGAAACAAAGCAATATTTATGCGCGAAAGCATGAAATTCCGTTCGGGTTCATATCGCAGTGCGTTGGACTGACGGCATGTGCCGTATCGGCTGCTTATGGCTGGGTGGTACGATTTGAAATCGATGGTGGATATTGCATCGATACCTGGCGCCATCATGTATGTTCAATCCACGCTTCGTAGCACATGCCTCATTCTCATATTGATTTCTGCTGCAGCTCTCAACGGACAGACTAGAGACAACGGATCGTTACAGCAGTACTACAACCACGCCCAGGAGCTGCAACGGACTGGCAAGCTCAGCGAGGCGGCGGAGCAATATCGCGCATTTCTTGCAGATGCGCTTGGCGAGTTGGCGATGGGATACGGCCTGGCGAAGGATTATACGGACGCCGCACCATTGTTTGATGAAGCTCTGACTTTTGAGCCCAATTCCATGTCTTTGCTTCTTGACTATGCGCAAATGGCGCTGGTGCTGGGCAATCCCGACCATGCGAAGACGCTGGCTTCGGAATTCATACAGAAATATCCCGGTGATCGTGAAGAGCTTGCTCAGGCCCATCAAGTGCTTGGACGAGCGTTTCTGAAGCTTGATCGGGATCAGGAAGCAAGGAAGGAACTGGAAGCAGCGGTGGCCTTGGATCCGACTTTTCCTAATGGCTATGATCTGGCCGTCGCGTGTCTCGATCTCGAAGACGAAAAGTGCGCTGCGCAGATATTCAATGAGATGGAAAAGTCATTCGGGGACACTCCGGAAATCCACATGGCGTTCGGTCACGCATATGCTGAATCGGATTTCCAGTCCCAGGCGCTAACGGAATTCAAGCGAACCATCGAAGAAAACCCTCGTCTGCCTGGAGCGCATTATTCACTCGCCACGATCTTGATAGCAACGGGTGGCGATGAAAGCCACATGGAAAGTGCCGAAGCAGAGTTAAAGAAGGAGTTGGCCATTTCTCCGAATGATGCCATGACTTACGCGGCGCTCGGAAAAATTGCGGCAAATCGCAATCACTATCCTGAGGCGGAAACATATCTGAAAAAGGCGGTCGCGCTCGCACCGCAAAGCCCTGACGCCTATCTGTATCTGGGGCAAATGTATTTCAATATGAACCGTAACGATGAGGCGGAAACTGCTCTTCATCAATGTATCCGTCTTACGACAGATGTTTCGCGGAATCGGTATCAGGTTCAGAATGCTCATTTTCTTTTAGGCAGAATCCTGATGCAGAAGGGACAAACTGAAGCAGCGCACGCCGAGATGAAAACAGCGCGCGAATTGGCTAACAAAACGCTGTCGCAGGACAAAAGCAAGCTCGCGGCGCTAATTGATACGTCAGGGTCTCAGGATTTACAGGCATCTGCTGCAGAAACTGACGTATCTCATGCTACGACAGCGGACCCTGTGGCCCTGCGCAAGGTTGAAGTACTGAAGGCGCAAGTTGGGTCCGCGATAGCTGACAGCTATAACAACCTGGGCGCCATTACCGCAACAAACAGCGATTATGCGGGCGCTGTTGCCTACTTTAAGCGCGCCGCCGTGTGGAATCCTTCGCTCGATGGACTCGACTATAACTGGGGACGGGCGGCATTTGCAGGGTCGCAATTTGCGGACGCCATTTCGCCTCTATCACGATATGTAAAAACACACCCGGATGATACTGGCGGCCGCAGCGTCCTAGCCATCAGTCAGTTCATGACTGGTGACTACCATGGTTGCATTGAGACACTGCAGCCTGTAATCGGAAAGGCAGACCTCGTTCCCCAGGTAGAGTACTACTACGCCGAGTCGATGATCAGTACGGGGCAAATCGACTCTGGTATGAGGCAACTAGAGCTTCTGGAAAAGCTGCATCCAGAAATTCCTGACTTACATCGCTCTCTTGGCGAAGCGCTGGAGCAGCAGGGACAGGAGCAAAAGGCGCTTGAGGAATTCCAGACCGCAGTTCAACTGAATCCACGCGATGCTGAGTCGTATTATGATCTCGGCAAAATGAAACTTGATAGCGGAGACCCCACCGCGATTCAAGAACTAGAGATGGCGGTGCGGCTGTTGCCGGATAGCCTGAGATTCCACCAGGAATTGGCTGATGCCTACACGGCGGCCCACCGTTCTGCAGATGCGCGGAAAGAGATTGAAACCGGCAACATGCTCAGGACGCGCACACAAAACGGTGCTGCAACAAACCAGAATGTCACTCACGAGCAGTAAATCTGCTCCGAGTATTTATCCAGATGCTGGATGTGACACAGAGTATCGAGCACCTTATGTTGTCAGCGCCAAGTTGCATTGTCTTTTCCGCTCAGAGCGCGGTCGAGATATGTTGCGGCACTAATCAACGCCAGATGCGTGAATGCCTGAGGAAAATTTCCCAAATGCTCTCCACTGCTGCCTAACTGTTCTGAATACAAACCGAGGTGGTTTGCATAGCCGAGCATCTTGTCGAAGAGCAAACGCGCTTTTTCCAACTGATGTGAGCGTGCCAGGCACTCAATGAACCAAAATGAGCATGCGGTGAAACTGCCTTCCCTGCCTGGCAATCCGTCAACAGAGTTTTCTCTTGTATCGTAGCGATAAACGAGGCTGTCTTCAGTCAGCGTTTTTTCGAGGGCCTCCATAGTGGAAAGCCAGCGTGGATCGACAGGGCTGATGAAACGCATGAGTGGCATCAGTAGAGACGACGCATCGAGGCAGTTAGAGCCTTGATACTGCACGAACGATTTCTGGGAGTCGTCCCAAAAGTTGGTGAAGATATCTTCTGAGATTGCGTCGCGCGTAGTCAGCCAGTTCTCCAGCGGGCCTGGGAGCGACCTCTTTCCGGCGAGACGGCTGGCACGGTCGAAGGCCACCCAGCACATGAGACGAGAGTGCAGGAATTTCTTTCTTCCACCACGCACCTCCCAGATGCCTTCATCAGGACGCTTCCAATTCTTTTCCAGCCATTCAAGAATGCGACGAACCCCATCCCAGTCATCGTGCGAAATGGGGTCGCCATATTTATTGGCAAGATAGATGGCATCCATGATTTCGCCATAAATGTCGAGTTGCAGTTGCTTTGACGCGGCATTGCCGATACGGACAGGCCGCGAGCACTTATAGCCCTTGAAGTTCTCCAGAACAGACTCATCGAGTTCCTGGCGGCCATCCATGCGGTACATGACCTGGAGCGGGCCGTGCTCTGCGTCATCGTGTAGGCGGTCATGCAGCCAGTTGGTGAATGCCTGCGCTTCTTCAGTGAACCCAAGACGCATAAAAGCGTAGAGGCTGAAGGCTGCATCACGCAGCCATGTGTAGCGGTAATCCCAGTTGCGCTCGCCTCCAATTCGCTCAGGTAAACCGAAGGTTGGCGCCGCAATGAGGGAGCCGTATTCCTGGCTGCAAAGCAGCTTCAAGGCCAATGCGGATCGATTCACCATTTCGCGCCACCGCCCTGAGTAGTTGGAGCGGGCAATCCAGTCGCGCCAATAGCTTGCGGTTTGGCGGAAATGGTTTTCAATGGCTTCCGGATCAAGAATTCTCGTATCGGGCGCGGCTTCGCCGAAGGTGAAGGTGGCAGTCTGGCCTGCCTCGAGAGTGAAGTTAGCGATGGCATCACTGCCTTCAGCCGTGACTGGCACAGTGGAGTGCAGCGTCATTCGCAGGCATGAAGCACATTCTGGTTCGAAATGAATGCAGTTATGCGCGGCGCGCGTGACATGACTGCTACGCACATAGTTGAAGCGCGGAGCGCAACACATGCGAAACTGGACTTCGCCTTTGATAACGCGCACCATGCGAATGATCTGGTGAGCATATATTTCGCCTTCTTGGCCGGCGAGGATGGGCATGAAATCAGTAATCTCGGCGACCCCCGAGCCGGAGAGAAAGCGGGTGAGCAAAATGTTTGTGTCGGGCAGATAAAGTTGTTTGAAGCGTTGGTCATCAAGTTCGGCCTGTATGCGAAAAGAGCCACCTTGGGGGTCAAGTAAAGATGCAAAGACTGTGGGGGAATCAAAATCAGGAAAGCAGAAGAAGTCAATTGAGCCTTCCATACTGATGAGCGCCGTAGAGCGCATGTTTCCGACGATGCCGTAATTTTCAATTGGCTGTTGGGCCATTTGATCTTAGTAAATCTTTGCGGTTAGATGTTCCAGGGAGGGCTGAGGATGGCCTCAACTCTTAGCGGAAGAGGCGCATGAATCCGGTAGACGGCAGATCAGGCTGGAGGAATTTCTGCGCGTTGCCTGCGGACTGCGTCAGCGCTTCCGCCGCAAGATAGCCGCTGCGCGCGGCGCCTTCCATCGTCGCGGGCCAGTCAGTCGCCGTCCAGTCACCGGCAAGAAATATGTTGGGCCAGGGGCTTTGCGCTGTAGGGCGAATCTTATCGAGCTGCGGCCGAATGGAGAAAGTTGCGCGGACTTCCTTCGTCACCGCCGCTTTCAATAATTTTGCTTCTCGCACAACCGGGAAAAACAACGCCAGTTCGCGCATGGCGAGATCGATCAGTTCCTGTCTCTGCATAGGAATGACCGAGCGGAGAACACTAATCACCAGTTCGAGATACTGCTCCCGCCGCGCAGAACGTTGCGATTGCAGCTTTGATTTGTTGAAGAGCCACTGGATGGTGGTGTCAAGCAACGATGCGTGCTCAAGGCCGGTAATTTCACGATCAAACCAGAGATGAATCGCTGCGATGGGCGCATGACTGAACTGGCTCACTTGCGCAGCGAGCGCTTCTTTTCCTGGCGCATCTGGCAGTGTCGGCAGCAGCCTGGCCATCGCTTCAAACGGCACCGCAAAGATGATGGCATCGCTAAAGAAGCGGTCAGGTTCGGTTTCGACAGCCCATTGTTTTTGACTTTCATCCCATGTGACGCGCGTTACGCTGGTGCGAAGATTGATAATAGCGCCACGCGCTTTGAGCGATTCGAGGGCGTAACCGTAGAGATCACTAAGCGGGATAGATGGAATGGCCATGCGGCCTGCTTCAGGTGAGCGCAGAAACAATTCGCGGCAGACTTTTGCCGCGTAATGGACTGAAGTCTTGTCCAGCTCTTCATTCAATGCCGCGAAGAGCACAGGCTCCCAGAAACGCTTGATGGCGCCTTGAGTCTGCTTGTGGCGGACGAGCCAGTGAGAGAAGTTTTCTTCCGTATCTTCAGGTATGCCAGTGATGAAAGAGTTCAGGCCGCGCGCTATAGCCAGCTTATCTGCAAGCGAAAATGCGTGTGCCTTGAGGAATCCTGGGCTGGCATGCAGGGGAGCCGGCAGCGATGAAGAGCGCAGCATGCTGCATCGCCCTCCGGGCTCGATCATCGTAATGTCGTCGAACCAACGGAGCTTATCGAATGCGCGGATACGGCGAAAAAGGTCTATAAGGTTGGTGCAGCAGCCGAAGAGCAGATGCTGGCAGTTGTCAATAATTTCGCCAGTGCCGGGATGTTCATAGGACGATGCGCGTCCGCCGACGTAGGATTTGCGCTCGATGAGACGCACTTTGTATCCGGAATCGGCGAGCGCCTGCGAGGCCGCAAGTCCGGCAGCGCCACCGCCGATCACCACGACTGACTCGATGCTGCGGTTCGGTGCAGCCATTGCTTTAGCCTCGCAGCCGGTTGGCCAGCGTGCGGAGCATTCCTCGCGCCAGGATGGCCAGTTTGGTGAGGGTTGGTACCGAAACGCGTTCCGTGAATACGTCGAAATTCTTTCTTTCGATACGTTGAAGCAGGCGGTGGTAGATGGTGATGAGGACCCACAGCGCCGGGCGCGCATCGGCTGCTATGAGCGGCAATAGAGCTTCGCCTGATTTGTAATAGTGTTCAGCACGATTTGCTTCGAACTCCAACAACTCGCGCTGGTTCAGAGTGAGATGCTGGCGGTTCTTCAGTTGCTGGAGCTCATTAATGGTGACGCCGAAGCGCTCAAGGTCTTCAAGCGGCAGATAGATGCGGTCGCGCTCGGCGTCTTCGCGCACGTCGCGCAGGATGTTGGTAAGCTGGAAGGCGATACCGGTTTCCTCAGCCAGTTTTTCCGCACGCGTGTCGCTGTATTCAAAGATGCGAATGCAGACCAATCCTACAACTGACGCAACATAGTAGCAGTACTGATAGAGATCATCGAAGGTCGCATAAGTATCAAAGCATAGTGGATGGACGGCCTCGCTTCCGGGTGTGCTGTGATTAACGTGCGACGGATGCAGGTCCATCGCCGTCCCTTGGACGAGTTGATCCAATAGGTCAGTCGTTATATGAAAGCGCGACTGCGCGTCCCGCAGGGCGATGAAGACCGGGTCCTCGGTTGTCTCTCCATGCGATGCCTTATGCCATGACTCGAGCCACGCATCAAGATTGCTGCGCCGCGCTTCGCGCGATTTTGTTTCATCGTCAGACAGGTCATCGGCGTGACGCATGAAGGCGTAGACAGCGCAGATGGCGTTACGCTTCGCTCTAGGAAGTGCTACGAAGGCGTAGTAAAAGTTTTTAGCTTCGTGGCGTGCGATCTTGCGGCAGACCGCATACGCCTGCTCGACGCTCACGACCACGCAGCGCTCCGCCCGAAAAACTTTCCACTCAGTGCGCGCAGAAGCAGTGCCGCTTTCCTGCCCTTCGAGATGGCGGGACGTGCTCGGAGCACGTTGTATTCCTGCTGTTCAATCGCATTAAGGATTTCGAGACCACCGCGACTGAAGAGGTCGAGATCGATGGCAAGCTCGCTATCAACCATCCGGATCAGCGACAGGCCTTTCGCGAACATTTGCCGCGCATATTCAACTTCATAGCGCATCAACTCGCGGAATTGCGGCGTAAAACTGCGATTTGCGATGGTCGCTTCATCGACTCCGAAACGCTGCATGTCAGTAAGGGGGAAGTAAATGCGGCCTTTAGCATAATCAACAGTTACGTCCTGCCAGAAATTGGCCAGTTGGAGCGCAGAGCATGTGTAGTCAGATAAAGCGAAGCGCTCAACATCACGGTAGCCACAGGCGTACAGCACAAGATGGCCGACCGGATTCGCCGAATAGTGGCAATAACCGAGAACGTCGTCTATCGTCTCGAAGCGTGTAACGGTCTGGTCCTGACGGAAGGCGACGAGCAGGTCGGCGAACGGTTCTTTCGGAATGTCGCAGGCGCGAATCGTCTCAGCGAGCGCTACAAATACGGGATGGCGCGCCTCGCCGCGATAGCAGGCGTCGAGTTCTTCGCCCCAGAGATTGAGCAGCGCGAGCGCCTGTTCACGATTGCTGACCTCGTCTCCCAGATCATCGGAGATGCGGCAATAGGCATAAATACTGTGAAAGTGCGGACGCAGGCGTTTCGGCAAAAACCATGACGCTACATGGAAATTCTCATAGTGAGTTTCGGCAAGACGTTGGCAGTAGGTGCGAGCTTCTTCGAGCGTGGGTGCTTTGTCAGGGATGCGGTATTCCGCTGGAAGCGCCGCCCAGCCCTTTTCGATCAATTCACTCTGTGCGGTTTTTGCAGTCATTGGTTCAGGGGATGATGGCCGTCTTGATGTCATTCGAGCGGTCCATCAGCTTGCGGAAAACCTCATCAAGACTGGCCAGCGGCGCGCGTCCTGTGATGTATTCGCGGCAATTGAAGCGTCCGCTGGTGATCAGTTCAAATGCTCTGCGCGCAGTCGACGGCGTGTGATGGAAGCTGGCCTTCAGCGTGATGTCGTTGTAATGCAAACGGTTTGTGTCCAGCTCAACTTTCGTTCCGGCGGCGCATCCGCCAAAGAAGTTGACAACTCCGCCCTTACGGACCATCTCCACTGCCTGTTGCCAGGTTGCTGGAACCGCGACAGCTTCGATGGCCACATCAACACCGCGATTCTTAGGAGTAAGGCCGCGAACGGCAGCGACCACATCTTTTGTAACGGTTGTCTGGATCACATGCTCCCCACCGAAGGTCTTTGCCGCTTCTACTTGCTCATCGCGCTTGACGACTGCGATAACGTGCATGCCGGCCAGGTGCGCCGTATGGATGAACATCAGGCCAATCGGGCCGGCTCCGATCACGACAACTGTGTCACCGGGTTGCGCATTCGTTTCTTCGAGGCCGCGAACCACGCAGGCCAGAGGTTCAGTAAGAGCCGCGTGTTCAAGAGGAACGCCATCAGGAACGTGCAGTGTGTTCTTCTCAACTATTCGCGATGGGATACGAAGGTACTCAGCATAAGCGCCATTGTTGAAGAGCAGATCGTCGCAAAGATTTTGCTGGTTGTGCTTGCAGTAATAGCAGGCATCGCATGGCGCTGAGTTGAGTGCAACCACGCGGTCGCCTGCGCGAAAGACTTTCACACTCTTGTCGACTTCAACTACTACGCCGGCCAACTCATGTCCGAAAGGAATGGGAGGCTTCAGCATTTTGGCATGATAGCCGCGGCGATATACCTTGAGATCAGTGCCGCAGGTAAGCGCCGCGGCGACGCTGACAACGATCTCGCCGGGACCGGCGGACGGCACGGGCACCTGCTCGATACGCAGGTCTTCTTTCCCGTAGAGCACAGCGGCCGTCATTTGGTTCGCCATATCTTTTCTATTTTCTCAGATTTGGCTGAATAAATACTTTCATCGATGCTGCCGTTGGGTTGGATGCTATTTCTATGGCTTCCAGCGTCTGTTCCAAAGGGAACTGGTGAGAAATGAGCCTGGTCAGGTCAAATCCGTTGCTGTAGCCATCGAAGACCAGGTTTGCGCCCGCGTCCTGAATATCGATTGAGGCGCTGTAGGAGCCGAGCAGCGTTTTTTCTTCCATGCAAATGGCCGCCGGGTCGATGGTCGCATCGCCGTGCTGAGTTTGAGCGAAAAGTAGTACGCGGCCACCGGGGCGGGCAGCGTCCATCGCTGTGCGAATGAGCGCGTTCCCACCGACGGCGAGGATGACGGCGTCGGCTCCACGTCCTTCGGACTCGCGCTTCGCTACTTCGACTACATTTTCCTTGCCGGCGTCAATATGGTGTTTAAGGCCGTAGACTTCTGCGATTGCGTGGCGCTCCGGATAGAGATCAGATGTGAGGACTTTGGCCCCGGTGCGCGCAGCCAACGCGGCCAGCATAATTCCAATCGGACCCTGGCCGATGACCAGCACCGTTTCATCGGGAGCGAGGTTCAGGTTCTTAATGGCCTTGAGGCAGGTGTTGACTGGCTCGACGAACGCGGCCTGCTCAAAGGGGACGCCATCGGGGATCTGGACTACGCCTCCCATAGAGACAATCCAGGGCATGACGCGGACGTATTCAGCAAAGCCACCACCTGAAGGCTCGAAACCTGCGGTGCAGCCAACCTTCTTGTAGATCGGGCATTGCGCGAAGGTCTTCTTGCGACAGTAGTAGCACTTGCCACATGGAATGTGATGGAAGACCATGACCCGGTCGCCGAGGGCGAAGTTATTCACGTCTCCGCCGGTCTTGACAATCATTCCGGCCGTCTCATGGCCGAAGATGCGCGGAGCCGAGTGCGAGCCAGTATGGATCTTCTTTAAGTCGGTCCCGCAAATGCCGCAGGAGTGGACGCGAATGAGGAGCTCGCCGGGACCTATTTCCGGGACTGGTATGGTCTCGACGCGCACGTCGTTGACGGCACGGTAGACTGCGGCGTTCATGGTCGCGGGTATAACGTCGCTTGCCGCAGTGGACTCATTGCTGGTGATGGTGGCCATGTGCTTGTACTAGATTACAGCGGACGACGCAGAGACTCAGTGACGATGGATGCGAGATTGCGGGCTGCGGCCTGGCTCTGTGTGTCCAGCTGCCTCAGCGCCGGCCAGTACTTCGGATGCAGCAAAGCATAGGTGATAAACAGCGGCATTCGCAACTGTCCATCTTTGCCGAGGAAGCGGTTGAAGTTAGGCAGCTTGTCGTTGGCGCCATCAGAGATGCCTTTAAAGCAAAAGAACGCCAAATCTCGTGCTGCAGCGATGCGGGCCACAGTTGCGGCCTCCATATCAACTAGCGGGGCCTTATATTTCTCGGCGAGCTCGCGTTTCTCATCATGGCAGGCAACGTGATCCAGAGTTAGCAGACGTTGGCCGGTAGGAAAGTCGGTGACGAAGCGCTCGCCTGTCGCACTGTCGATGACATCGTAGATAGCGCAGGCTGTTCGAGGCTTAAGCCCGCAGGAAAGCGCCCCGGCCCAGCCAATTGAAACCAACGCGTCAAGCTTGTCTTCGGCGAGTACCAATTCGCAAGCGCGTGCCGCGGCCTCAGCGCCCATTCCGCCGGCGATGGCAATGCACTCAGTTTCGCCAATTCGGCCGAAATAAAGTGATCTGCGCTGCTGCCAGCCTCGGATGAGAGGTTTGAGCTCACCCGGTAATGCGGCAATGATACCCACACGTTTCATGGTGCGTATTCGTTAGCGCGGAACCAGTCAATGGCGGCACGCATGGCCTGGTAGACGGGAATCTGGCGAAAACCCAATTCTCGCGTGGCTTTGGCGGATGACGCGAACATTTTCTTCTTGCCCATGCGGACGGCTTCTACTGTTGCGCGCGGCTCTTTTCCGAGAATACGGCCCGTGATGGTTTCGTCGAAGAAGGCGAAGATCATAGCTACAGCATGAGGGACTTTGGTGGTCGGCGAGGGCAGGCCAGTGATCGCTGACATCTTGTCGAGTATCTGCTTGAGGGTCAGGTTTTCGCCGCCCAGGATATAGCGCTCACCGGGAGTTCCTTTCTCAATGGCAGCGACATGTGCATGTGCAACTTCTTCTACATCAACGAGATTAAGGCCAGTGTCCACATAGGCAGGGAACTTCCTGTTGAGGAAGTCGACAATGATACGGCCAGTGGGGGTGGGTTTGATGTCGCCGGGTCCGATCGGGGTGGTGGGGTTCAGGATCATTACTTCCTGGCCGTCATAGGCGGCTTTGAGCGCTTCCTGCTCGGCAAGGAACTTTGACCGCTTGTAGTGACCGACCATATCGGCGAGCGAGACTGGCGTGTTCTCGTCGACGATGCTGCCGTCAGTCTTGAAGCCCATCGTAGCCACGCTTGAGGTGTAAATCACGCGGCGGACGCCTTCTTCGCGGGCGATGCGAAGCAGTTCGCGGGTACCGTCTACATTTGCCGCATACATCTGCTTCGGGTCTCGCACCCAGAGGCGGTAGTCGGCGGCGACATGGAAGACGAAATCACAGCCATGGATGCCGGGACGGAGCGATTCTGGGTCAAGCAGATCACCAGTAATGGTAGTCAACGACGGCGGCGCGTGCATTCCGGACAAGTTCGCCATATTACTCGATTTGCGAACAAGGAGACGAAGGTCTGCTCCCCGCTGGGCGAGGACTTTGGCTACATGGCTGCCGACAAATCCGGTGGAACCTGTGACGAAAACTTTCATTCGGTCTTTTGATCTCTGAGGTACCCCTGCCCCTATTTTGTACGGAGATCTTTTGTTTTCAACAGTTTGGGTGGGCGATTCTGTACGGAGATTGTTTGTTTTCAACCACTTATGCGTAGTAACACTCGAGAGCTCAAAAAAGGGCTCCCTATTTCTAGGATACCTGATTTGGCAAGAAAACAGGTCAAGTGCTCTCAGACGAAAGCGCTTTCTATTGAGTGAGTTAGAAGAGCATTAATCAAAAGGTACTTGACAAGCTTCCAAATGGATAACAGGCGAGCACCTCCAGTTGGCCATTATTTGTGTTTGCTGATCGGTTTCGTTTCCGGTGTATGCTCCTGAACATCCTGAAGGTGAACAATCGCGGCTGCGCCGGTTAGACGGACGGCGGTTTTCTCGTCGTCGAGACTGGGTTCTATTTTGGCGATCACGCTGGGATCGTTGCGATGGGAGAGGGAATCGAGGGCGGCCGCGCGGACCAGCCAGCTTTTGTCCGATGTTGCCTGAACAAGGGCATCGCGCGTTTTAGGATCAGGGTCTTTGGCCAGAATCCGGGCAGCGGCGGCGCGGACGGGGGAAGAGTCATCTTTGGTGAGCGCCTTGAATGCGCCCAGCCCAACGCTGGCAAATGGGACAAAGCCGATTCCCGTCTCAAAGCCGAACTGGGCCATTTTCTTGGGGTCTTTGAGCATCTTCTTCTGACTATCCAGTAATGCCCCGCTTTTCCTTTCGCCGGTGAGAACGGCATAGTAGACGCCAAATCCCAAGGGATCACCCAGGGCAACCAGGGCGCGAGCACACGATACGATGACGCCTACGTCCTGCTCGGCTTTAAGAGTTGTCTCAATTTGTGGCGCGGCTGATTTGGCTTGCATCTGCCCTAACGCCTCGGCTGCCGCAGCGCGAACTTCTGAGTTCGAATCGCCAAGTGCGGTAAGGGCCAATTGCTCTGCTTTTTGGTCTTTTTCGATTAATCCCAGTACCCTTACCGCGGTCACTTTGTCGCCACCGCCTGCGGAGAGTCCGGACTGTAATACTGTCCAGGCTTTATCGGCAGGAGCCTGTGCCTGGGTTTGCGCAGGAAAAACAAGGGGAACAGCTATTCCGATGCAGAAGAACACGGGAAATTGCCTGAAGCTAATACCAGACTTGCCACTTTTCAGCGTTCTTTTTGTGGAGCGATTCATCACGGCCTTCCTTTCCTGATGCTTCGTTGAGGAACGAGAGGAGCCCGTAAGGCAAGTGCTTAGCTTTCTTATCAGGATTTAGGGATAGCAGCAAGAACTTTCATCGTTCCACGTTGTCGAGTATCCAGATGTTGCCGGATGTTTGCGCAAGGGGCAGCACGAGGCGATCGGCGGTAATTGAAATATCGACCGGCGGTATTTGCCTGGGGACCATAAGTGTGGGACTCGCAAACGAAGTCACTTGAAAAGGTTCGCCCTGCGGCCTTCCCTTTACTGGATCGAAGCGAATGCCCCACAGATTGAAATAGCCCTTCCGTTCGGAGAGGTAATAGATCGTCTTGCCGTCGGGAGACCATCGTGGCTTGTCGTCCCACTGTTTGCTATCCGTAATGCGGGTCCATGATCCGGGGGGGCCGCCGGCAGACGGAATGGTATAGATTGTGGACTCCGCATTATGAGACTGGAAGCTTACGGCTTCGAAAACAATCCAGCGGCCGTCAGGCGACATGTGAGGTTGCCATAGCGCGTGGTTTGGATCAAAAGCAATTCTTCGGGCCGAGGACTTCCCGGATTCAGGGCCGTCAATGGGCAACTGCCATATTTCAGATCGATTTGAGTAATCCGATAGCACGATGAGTAGCGAGTTCCCGTCGCGGAACCAGTCAGACACGATTCTGAAGTATGGGGTCTCCGGTCCAACGAAAGATTCGGTGCGGTTCTCGCCTGACCATACTGCGACTTGGCTGGTGTTGGAAGAATCTGAAGCCGGGGAGCGCGTGTAAGCTGCCCGCTTGCCGTCAGGAGACCATATCGGACCACTTCGCAGGTAGGAATCATCCGGCATCATTGGTTCTTCGCGCCCATCCGGAGACGTATCCCATATTCCCACCCGACCGTCACGATTGCCCCCCACAGCTAATTTGCGACCGTCTGGCGAGAGATCTAAACCCCACGCTTCAATTCCGGGAGAGGTGACGGCGCGGCCCGGACCTGTGACACGCCCTGCATTGGCATCGATGGGAAATTCCCAGCCGCGAATCTGCTGGTGCGCGCTTGTGAAGGCCAGCTTGCTTCCATCTCGAGAGATGGCGAACTCGGCATCGAGTCCCGGAGAGGTCGTAACGCGCTCAAAGTTAATGGCCTGCAATGTGACAGGGTCAACAGTTATGCGCCAGACATTTCTTGCTCCTCGAAAGGTGCGTTCGAAGTAAATTGCCTTGCCCGATGGCGCCCAGGCGAACCTGAAATCCGTTCTGAACTCGGTACTACCGGGCACCGCTGCCAGGGCTTCAATCTGCTTCTGGAGTTCAGGCGGAAATCTCGTTTCGACCGCCGGACCGCCGTCAACAGGCGCTGTCCAAAGTTGTGGAATGGTAGCAGAGAAGATATTCGTGGCCTCATTCACGACCCAGGACGTAATTCTCCGGCCATCGGGATGCCATGTAGAGAACATCACGGCGTTGTCTCTTTCCTGATCGGTCAGCACCTCACGGGGTGGGCTTCCGTCGAGGCCTACGACATAAATCTTTTTACCCAGAAAACCGGTCTGCTGTAACAAGATCATCGAACTATCCGGCGACCAAAGAGGGCTGTAGCCGAAGGATGCGATTTTGCGCTGCTGACCCTCTCCGCCCAGAGCGGGTGTGACGTAGATTCCACCGTCGCCCTCCTCAGAGCGATAAGCGATGTACTTGCCGTCGGGGGACCAGTCCGGCTGCCAATTTTGGTGGGGGCCTTTTGTGATCTGAATGGGATCGCCGCCGCTGATTTGCTGGACCCAGATATCATATTTTCCGCCGCGGTCGGAGCTGTAGGCGATGAAGCGTCCGTCTGGCGACCAAGTCGCACCGGCCTGCAGGCCTTCGTCTGACGTGAGGCGGGTGAGTGTGCGCTGGGCGGGCGTCACTGGAATTGAGGTACGCCATTTTTTGTAGATTAGCCATCCTGCGCCGATGAACAGAATGAGCGCGGCAAGCGCAACGAGCAGGTATCTTCCTTTCAGCCTGCCGCTTTTTGCCTGTGGCAAATGAGAGGCTGATGAAATTGGCGCGGCAGGTGATTCTCCTGACACTCCAACGGTCTGAAACGGCGAAGAAGGTGCCTCCGGCAGAACTTCGACTGGCGCAATGAACCGATAACCGCGAGTCGGTACCGTTTCGATCAACTTTGAATCCCGACTGGTGTCACCCAGTTCCCGCCGAAGGATGCCGATTGTTTTGGTTAGCGTGTTCTCTTCGACGAAGGTATTAGGCCAGACCGACTCCAGCAGTTCCTGCTTGTCCACCAAGTGCCCCGCACGACTCGTCAGCATTATCAGAACGCGCAACGCTTTTGGTTCCAGCGCGATGTGCTGGCCGCTACGGACGAGGCGGAAATCTTCCTCACTCAGTTCGAATTCGAGGAACCGGTAGCTTGGCATAGCTCCCCACAGAACCTCAGAAAAACTTCACAAAAGCACCAGCCCGGAAACAACGACTTACTGGCCCCAGCGGACGCATGCTCTACCGCGTTCTATGGAGGTTCCGATGCGGTTGGCATGGTACACAACGACCTTCCTCTGCGCCTTCTTTTCTCCTGTTTGCTTTGGCGCTCAAACCGTCACAAAACTGAATACTGTCAATGGCAACTTTCTCATCGTTCCGGTTTCCATCACCGGATCCGGCCCCTACTCGTTCATTCTCGATACCGGATCCAACCGGACCCTGATCCGGAACACCCTTCTGGAAACGTTGAGGATCTCCTCCACAAGAGTGGTCCCCCTCAACATGACCAACGGGGTGATCTACACTCGTGAGGCAGTCGCGAAAAGCGTAGCCGTCGCCGGCTTGAGTGTCAACGATCTTGAGGTTGAGGGGATTGACGACGACCAACTTGCCAGAATATCGGCTTTCGTTCAGGGTGTTCTTGGCGAAGACTTCCTCAAACATTTCGATGTTCTTATCGATAATCATGTGAAGACCCTGACGCTCGATGACTCTGCCGATCTTGCCCATTCGTTGAGCGGAGAGCATCTGCCGCTTTCGTTTTCCGGGCGACGTGGCGATCAGTCTACCGTAGACAGGCTGGTGCTTAACGTAAAACTATTTTCGATCGAAAAATTGCATTTCCAATTGGACAGTGGAACCAATTCGGCGACATTTTTTCCTTCGAAGGCGGTGCCCTATATCGGCCCTGGCGCATTCCGCGAAACGATCACCACGCCTAAGGGGAATAGCCAGTGCCGTATTGATTTCGTAACGCTAAAAATAGGTAAGAGCACCTTTCATAATCAGAGGCTTGCTTCCTACGAGGGTGTCACACGCGACAACTTGGATATGGATGGGACATTGCCAATCAGTATGTTTGATCGATTGTTCATCAGTCACGCAGAGGCTTATGCGATCGTCAACCCGCGTATCCAAAAACCTTCGGGGAGCACGCTATCGGTGGCCTTGTCCCGGCCATTCCGTTGAGATAAAGGGTGCGTACTGGTTCAACCAGCATGTCAGTCTAGAAACTAGACTGCATGGGTTCTCATAGGCAGGAGTGGGTAAACGAAACGACCGCGCCTAACACTTGAAATACCATAGAAAACTTCAAATTTTCTTTTGCTGCCGCAGTGTTTTTTGGACTTTTTCCAGCCATGAATCTTCCTTGCCTACCAGAATCTCCACGGAGTAGAGTGCTGGGCGTTGGGCGTACCGAACCGGAACGCCGACGACAGCATTTGCTCAACTCAACCAAGAGGCCAGAACCCAACGCCTCCATCTCACGCGCCTGGGTTTGCGCAGGAAGGACAAGGGAAAACAACTATTCCGATGCAGAAGAACACGGGAAACTGCCTGAAAGCACTTCTCAGCGTTCTTTTTGCGGAGCGACTCATCGCGGCTTTCCTTTCCTGATAGTTGAGAAACGAGAGGAACCCGTAAGACAAATGTTTAGCTTTCTTATCAGGATTTAGTGGTGGCAGCAAGAACTTTCATTGGTCCACGTTGTCGAGTATCCAGATGTTGCCGGATGTTTGCGCCATGGGTAACACGAGGCGACCATCAGTCAATGAAAACTCGACGGAGGGCATGTGTTTGGGAATCATCAGAGTCGGGGTCTCAAATGTAGTTACCTGAAACGGTTCGCCCTGTGGCTTGCCTTTCGCGGGATCGAAGTGAACACCCCACACATTAAAGAAGCTCTTTCGCCCTGAGAGGTAATAGATTGTTTTTCCATCCGGGGACCATCGCGGTTTATCGTCCCACTGCCTGCCATCCGTGATTCGAACCCAGGGTCCGCCGGCCGCCGGGATCACGAAGAGCGCGGAATTCAAGAGACCCTGTACCGCTTCGAAGACAATCCACCTGCCATCTGGTGAAATGTGAGGTTGGTACAGGTCATAGTTCGGGTCAGAAGCGATTTCGTGCGCGGAGGATTCCCCGGTTAAAGAAGGGTCGACGAATAGCTGCCAGATTGAAGGCCGATCTGTAGGGGTATTCCAATACGACATGAGCACTGACTTTCCGTTGGGAAACCAGTCGAACACTATTGCGGGAGCTGAACGCCCCGCTTCAACTGGATCTTCATTGCGATGATCGCTTGACCACACGACGACCTGGACTTTGTCGGAATTGCTTTGCCAACGGACATATGCTGCGCGCTTCCCGTCTGGCGACCATATCGGAGCGTCTCGATTGTAGGAATCGTCCGCCACAAGCGGCTCTTCACGTCCATTTGGGAGCAGCGTTTCCCATGTTCCTCCCTGGCCATCATGGTTGCCCCCGACCATCAACCTCGTGCCATCTCGCGAGAGGTTCAATGACCAGGCTTCGATTCCGGGAGAAGTAACTGGCTGGCCTGGGCCCGTAACTTGCCCGTGATTCGCGTCGAAAGGAAATACCCAGGCGCGGACCTGCTGGCGCTCGCTTGTAAATGCGAGCCTGCTCCCATCTGGAGAGATGGAGAGTTCGGCATCGAGTCCCGGAGAGGTTGTCAAACGCTCGACTCTGGTGGCCTGCAGTGTGACGGGGTCAACCGTCATACGCCAGACATTCCTTGCTCCGCGAAACGTGCGTTCGAAGTAAATTGCCCTGCCCGATGGTGCCCAGGCGAACCGGAAATCCATTCTCCACTCTGCGATGCCGGGCGCGGCGGCAACGGCTTCTATCTGCTTCTGGAGTTCGGGTGGAAACCTCGATTCGATCGCCGGCCCCCCGTCAACGGCTTTCGTCAAGAAATTGGGAGTGGG
Source organism: Alloacidobacterium sp. (assembly GCF_035631355.1). Taxonomy (NCBI): domain Bacteria; kingdom Pseudomonadati; phylum Acidobacteriota; class Terriglobia; order Terriglobales; family Acidobacteriaceae; genus Alloacidobacterium; species Alloacidobacterium sp. The sequence goes on along the minus strand of NZ_DASQIX010000003.1, from coordinate 29,231 downwards.
AGAACCGGGATTGCCGATAACCTTTGCGTAATCAAAAATCCATGTAGTAATTCTCTTGCCGTCCGGGTGCCACGTCGCAAACATGTCGATGGTGTGCGGAGAATGATCGGTCATAACTTCACGAGGTGGACTCCCGTCCAAGCCCACGACATAGAGGTTCTTGCCAAGAAAACCGAAGCCAGGCTGAAAGAGAATATGCGAACTGTCCGGCGACCAGTGGGGATAGTAGCCGAACGAAGCAAGCTTGCGTTGCTGCCCTACTCCGCCCAGAGCGGGTGTGATGTATATTCCGCCTTCGCCTTCTTCGGAGCGATAGGCGATGTACTTGCCATCGGGTGACCAATCAGGCATCCAGTTCTGTTCGGGCCCCTTTGTGATCTGAATCGGATCGCCGCCGCTGATCTGCTGGATCCAGATCTCGTACTTTCCGCCGCGGTCGGAACTGTAGGCGATGAAGCGTCCATCTGGCGACCACGTCGCGCCGGTCTGGAGGCCGTCGTCTGATGTGAGGCGGGTGAGGGCGCGCTGGACGGGTGGGGCTGGGATTGTGGCACGCCATCTTCTGTAGGCAAACCATCCTGCGCCAACCAGCAGGATGCATGCCACGAGCGCAACCAGCAGGAGGCTGATTCGCAGCCTGCTGTTCTCTTCAGTCCGGGGCGGCGGAAGGGCCTCCGAGGCTGGTTCGGCAGAGGATTTCCTGATCCCACTTCCGGCATGGCTGGAAGCGAAGCCATCTTCCGTGATCTGCACATCGCAGAGGAAGCGATAGCCGACAGTCGGCACAGTGGCAATGAAGCGCGGCTCGTGCGTGTCATCGCCGAGCAGCTTGCGCAGGAGCGCGACGCTGCGGGTCAGGGAGTTCTCAGAGACGGCGATGTCGCCCCAAACGGCATCGAGGAGCTCTCCTTTGGTGATCAGCTTTTGCGGGTTGCGCAGCAGGAAGACGAGGACGCGAAAGGCCCTCGGCTCGACGGCGAGGACTTCGCCGCCCCTAATGATGCAGAATTCACTCTCTCGGACTTCAATATCAGCAAAGCTGAAAACAAGGCACTTACGTTCTGTCATTGAACTCATCACACACACCCTTCAGGGAATGATCAGAGAGTGATCAGGGGCCCATCATGACCGTGCAGCGACGCGGGCGGAATGTTCACCCAGCCAACCAGGCTGAGGTGATCTTCAGTGACAACTTTCAAGGGTCCCGGATTTGAGACAGTCCCTCAGGGGCTAAAGCCCCTTTCGATTCCAACTCATTGCGGCACGGCTAAAGCCGTGCCCTTTCAAAGCAAAATCAACCCAAGTCACCGGACAATTCTTCGATGGCTTGCACTCGCCATTCTCGCCGTGGTCATGTTTCCCGCGCTTCAGGCAGAACCGCACTGCCCGGGAAATGTGGCAAGTATACGCCCGCGATTCGTTGGCAGCTCTCTAATTACTGTTCCCGTCATGCTCGACAACACTGGCCCCTATGACTTTGTGCTGGACACAGGCGCGCAGATTACTACCATCGATCCGGTGCTGGCGGCGCAACTTCATCCTGTACCGTTAGGCGCAACGCATGTGACCGGCGCCGGAACATATTCTCAGGCTGCTTACGCGCAATTGGAACTATTGCAGGCAGGAATGTATTTCATTAAAAACCCACTCATTTTGATTCAGGACCTGAAACAGATACAGCAGACTGACGCGCGCATTCGCGGGATTCTGGGCGAGAATTTTCTGGAGCATTACGATTTGCTGATCGACTATGCGCACCGCATTCTGTGCCTGGATGAGACGAAGCAACTTCAGGAAAAAGTCAAGGGGGAGCGTATTGCGTTGATGCCCGTTCCGCACGCGGACCAGTATCAGCCATTTACTCAGCCGATGATTGTTTCGACTCGTGTTTCCGGAGTCGCTGACCGGCCACTGCTGTTGCAACTGGATTCGGGAATCGATGTTCTACTTCTGTTTGAGTACGGAAAGCAGTTGACGCGGGTGCAGACTATTGGCTCATCCCAGAATCATCGCAATCCTGATGAAGTGAGCCAGGCATTCGCAGTACTCCCGCCGCAGGATATGCGGGTTGGTAATCATTTCTTTCGTCAAGTTTCTTTTGTTACGCCGCTGGCTGCAGGCAGGGATATTCCGGTGAAGCCTGACGTGGATGGAGTGCTGCCGACGAGCCTGTTTCGGAGCGTCTTTATCAGCTATGCGGACCACTTTGCGGTTCTGGAACCACAGTAAGGATGGCACCAACTACATTTTGTAGCGGCCCAGGTCTTCGTCGTTCAGGTTTTCCAGCCAGCGCCGCAGTTCTTCCTGCGTTGCCTGATCGGTGGGGTTAGGAATGACCTTGGCGACGCGCAGGACGTCTTCATCAACAAAAATCGGGCAGTCGGCGCGAAGGGCGAGCGCCAGCGCGTCGGATGGGCGGCAATCAATGGTGACTTGTTCGCCGTCCTGCTCCAGCCACAAGACTGCGTAGAAAGTGTCATTTTTTAGTTCGGTAACAACGACACGCTGCACGGTGGCATTGAGGCCCTGGACCAGATTCTTGAGCAGGTCGTGCGTCATGGGGCGTGGCGTGGTTGCCTTCTCGACTTCGAGCGCAATGGCATTGGCCTCATAAAGGCCGACCCAGATGGGCAGCACGGTCTCTCCCTGCACGTCTTTCAGAATGACGATCGGCGCGTTGGTCGACGGATCGACCATCAGTCCCCGGATTTTCATTTCGATTTCCATGCAGTGCCCCTTACGCTACAGCTTCGCCTACCAGGCTGTTGGGAAAACTCGTGGTCACCCGTACCGGCAGGTAGCTGCCTGTAGCGGGAAGAATAGGCTGCGCGGTGGTAAAGTTCAACGTTTTGTTCTGCGAGGTGCGGCCTATGACCTGTCCGCGCGCCCGGTTGTGACCTTCAACCATTACTTCAAGAACTTCTCCTATGTGTCTGCTGTAGTTTTGTCTCTGGATCTCTCGCTGGCGTTCGAGCAGGATTTGCAGGCGCTCGGATTTCATCTCGTCAGAGATCGAATCCGGCAAGTTTACGGCAGGCGTATTCGGGCGCGGCGAATACTTGAAGGCAAAAACGCCATCGTACTGGACTTCATGCAAAAGCGTGATGGTCTGCTCAAAGTCTGCCGGAGTTTCGCCGGGGAATCCCACAATGATGTCCGTCGTCATGCTGATCGGGCGCTTTGCCGCCTTGATCCATGAGATGCGTTCCAGATACCAGTCGCGGGTATATTCGCGCTGCATCATGTGGAGGACGTCGGATGAGCCGCTCTGGACCGGCAAGTGGACGTGGTCGCAGAGCGACGGCACCGCATCGATGGCCTCGACGATGTCGCGGGTAAAATCGCGCGGATGTGAGGTGGTAAAGCGCACGCGGCGAATGCCGGGAATTTCACCGACCGCCGCGAGGAGTTCGGCGAAAGACTTCTTCCTTTCCGGATCGCGGTAGCTGTTGACGTTCTGGCCGAGGAGTTGGATTTCGGTGTAGCCGCTATCGGCCATGCGCTGCGCTTCTGCCAGGACTGAAGTTGAAGTGCGGCTGCGCTCTTTGCCGCGCGTGTAGGGCACGACACAGTAAGCACAGAACTTGTCGCATCCCTCGATGATGGTGATGTAGCCGCGATGCGGGTTGCTGCGCGCGGTGAACTCGGTTTCAAAGGTCTCTTCGGTCTGGCGGTCGTCGAGGCCGGTGATGCGCTTCTCGCCCTGTTCGAGGCGGACGAGCATCTCGGGCAGCTTGCGATACGATGCTGATCCGGAGACAAGCGAAACGTAAGGCGCGCGCTCGAAGATGTGCTCGCCTTCCTGCTGCGCCACGCAGCCGAGGACGCCGAAGCGCTTGCCCTGCCGGACGAGCTTTTTATAGTCATTGAGGCGGTTGAAAACCTTCTGCTCGGCCTTGTCGCGGATGGAGCAGGTGTTATAGAGGATGAGGTCGGCGGCCTCCTCGGTTTCGACCTGCTGGTAGCCCTGCTGCGTCAGTGTGCCGATGACTTTCTCCGAGTCATGCACGTTCATCTGGCAGCCGAAAGTTTCCAGGTAGAAGGTCTTTTGATGCGCGGCGTTTGCGTTTTGTTGCGGAGGCGCATCGAGGATGGTGAAATCGGGCATAACTGGTTTGATTATATCGCCCGCAGGTATGCAAGAATCCCAGGTCTCTGCGAGACCTGGGGCACCCACATCCACTCAGTAATAAATTTGTTAGCTTAACAATGAAGCTTCTCATCCATTTTCCATGCAACTGCCTTCGCTTGAAGAGATTCACAACGCGACGCAACTTGTTCGCGCTGTGATGCCGCCTACCCCGCAGTATAGTTGGCCTCTGCTGAATGCGCGCTCCAAAACGGAAGTTTGGGTGAAGCATGAGAACCACTCGCCTGTGGGAGCTTTCAAGCTGCGCGGAGCTCTTGTCTACATGGACTGGCTTAAGAAAACCCAGCCAGCAGTAAAAGGTGTGATTGGGGCCACACGCGGGAATCATGGACAGGGTGTGGCACTGGCTGCTTCGCGTCTGGAACTGACTTCGGTGATCGTTGTGCCGCATGGCAACAGCCGTGAGAAGAATCGCGCCATGCGGTCGCTGGGCGCGGAGTTGATCGAGCACGGCGATGACTTTCAGGCGGCGCTCGAATATTCGCGGAACCTGGCTGAGACTCGTAGGCTGCACCCGGTGCCATCGTTTCATCCGTTGCTGGTGCACGGCACGGCTACCTATGCGCTGGAGTTTCTGAAGGGTGCGCCTGGGCTGGACGCGGTCTATGTGCCGATTGGGCTTGGTTCTTCGATCTGCGGAATGATTGCAGTCCGCAATGCGCTGGGGCTGAAGTCAAAGATTATTGGTGTAGTGGCGGAAGATGCGCCGGCTTACGCGGTCTCGTTCCGCGAGAAGAAGGCTGTTTCAGCGGTTGCAAATTCGCGGCTCGCTGATGGGCTTTCATGCCGCGTGCCGGTTCCGGAGGCGCTGGAGATCATGCTGGCCAATGTCGATCATATTGTGGAAGTAAGCGAAGGCGAAATTGCCACGGCTATGCGCGCATACTACGAAGACACGCACAATGTTGCCGAAGGGGCGGCAGGCGCGGGCCTGGCTGCCTTATTGAAGGAGCGAGATGCTTTGTGCGGAAAGCGCGCAGGCGTGGTGCTCACCGGCGGCAATGTAGACCGCGAACTTTTTCTGGATACGCTGAAGAACATATGAAGACCAAGACACTCACGCCTTTCTCGCATGGCGCGCCACACCACTGCTTCGGATGTGGCGAGACAAACCACTCCGGGCTGCGGCTGAAGTTTTTTGTCGATCAGCAGAAGCAGGTGGTTTGCAACACGCGGTTGGCGCCGCGTTTTGCGGGGCCGCCGGGGCATGCTCACGGCGGCATCATCGCCACGCTGCTGGATGAGGCCATGAGCAAATCCAATCGCGTGCATGATGTGGTGGCGATGACGCGGCAGATGGAGGTTGAGTATCTCCGGCCTGTTCCTCTGGGGGTACCGATTATGCTGATCGGTCGGCGCACATCACATGACGGCCACAAGAATTATTGCGAGGCTGAGATCGTAAATCAGAAAGGGGCTGTGCTGGCTCGCAGTAAGGCTCTGTTCATTGCCGTTGACCGGCGCATACTGAAGCTACTGAGGTGAAGCGTAGATCGATGAAAGCGCTGATTCTTGAAGGTCCGGGAAAGCTGGTGGTTGGAACCTGTCCGCCGCCTGCGCAGTCATCAGATGAAGTTCTGCTGCGCGTGCAATTGGTGGGACTCTGCGGCAGCGATCTTAATTCTTTTCGCGGCACGAATCCGCTGATTTCCTATCCGCGCATACTCGGTCATGAGATTGCCGCGACGGTGGAAGACACCGGCGGTGCGAATGACGACTTCCCTGTGGGAACTGATGTGACGCTGATGCCTTATACAAGTTGCGGCAAGTGCGCTTCGTGCCTGCGTCAGCGGCCAAATGCATGCCAGTTCAACCAGACGATGGGCGTACAGCGCGATGGGGCGCTGACGGAATACATTTCCGTTCCCGCGGCGAAGATTGTGCGTGGAAATCTGAGCTTGAAGGAACTGTGCCTGGTCGAGCCACTCTCCATTGGGTTCCACGCAATTGCTCGCGGACGGGTAACGGCAAAAGATACGGTTGCCGTTCTTGGCTGCGGCGGGGTTGGACTGGGCGCTATCGCAGCTGCGAGCTTTGCCGGGGCCGCTGCGGTTGCGATTGACGTTGATGACAGGAAGCTGGAGATTGCGCGCAAGGCGGGCGCGCGGCATTGCATCAACAGTCAGATGCAGGACTGTCATGAAGCTTTGCGCGATCTGACAAACGGACAGGGGCCGGATGTGTTTGTCGAGGCGATTGGTTTGCCGCAGACATTTCGCCTGGCTGTAGAAGAGGTCACCTTCACCGGGCGCGTTGTGTATATCGGATATGCCAAAGTACCGGTAGCTTACGAAACGAAGTTATTTGTGCAGAAAGAGCTGGACATACTTGGCTCGCGCAATGCTCTTCCGGAAGACTTTCGGACGGTCATTCAGATGCTCGAAGCCAGACGGTTTCCTGTGGAGGACGCCATCAGCGTGACTATAGGCATGGACGATGCGCCGCAGTTGATTGGACAGTGGGCGGCAAATCCGTCGAGCTACAGCAAGATCATGGTTTCATTGCGCTAGTGGCTGGGCTTAGGGCTGAATCTTCCCTCTAAAAACTGCTAAACTGTGGTGTTCACAGACATTCTTGAATTGGGCGTACATCTGCAAACGCTGATAAGCGGCGCCGGGAGGAATACACAATGAGCACAAATAACGGCAGTAACACCGGCACCGGTCTGCGCCTCAAAGTCGGCCTGGCGGAGATGCTGAAGGGTGGAGTGATTATGGACGTCATGAACGTCGAGCAGGCGCGCATCGCCGAAGAAGCGGGCGCGGTATCCGTTATGGCGCTCGAGCGCGTGCCTGCGATGATCCGCGCCGAGGGCGGCGTAGCGCGCATGGCGAACCCCAAGCTCATCAAGGAAATCATGGCTGCGGTTTCGATTCCGGTGATGGCCAAAGCGCGCATCGGTCACTTTGCCGAAGCGCAGGTACTGCAGGAAATCGGCGTGGACTTCATCGACGAGTCTGAGGTGTTGACGCCTGCCGACGAAGCCCACCATATCGACAAGCACGCTTTCACGACGCCGTTTGTCTGCGGCGCGCGCGACCTCGGCGAAGCTCTTCGCCGCATTGCCGAGGGTGCAGCGATGATTCGCACCAAGGGTGAGGCGGGAACAGGGGATGTGGTCCACGCAGTGAAGCACATGCGTCAGATTGTTCGCGAGATGCGCGCTCTGACGGTGCTTTCCGATGAGGAGCTTTACGTTGCGGCAAAGGAGCATCGCGCTCCGTATGAACTGGTCCGCATGGTGGCGAAGGCGGGCAAGCTACCGGTCCCGAATTTTTCCGCAGGCGGCATTGCCACTCCGGCAGATGCGGCGTTGATGATGCAGCTTGGGGCGGAGAGCGTCTTTGTGGGTTCGGGAATTTTCATGAAGGAGCGCGCCACTCCGCTTGATGTAGAACATGATCCGGAGGAACGCGCCGAAGCCGTCTCCCGTGCACGCGCCATTGTAATTGCTACGACGCATTACAACGACGCGAAGGTTGTCGCCGAAGCTTCAGAGCAGGTGACGGGGACGATGAAGGGGTTGGCCGTTTCTGCTCTGGAAGAAGGTCAGTTACTGCAGACGCGGGGTTGGTAGCAAATAACCCCAGATCTCAAAATCGAGACCTGGGGCACCCAGCCTTTGAAAAGGCAGATCCTTCCGCTTCCTCTTCGTCGCACTCAGAGTCAGCGTCAGGATGACATCTTTGTTATGGCCGCCTGATTCCGAGGTAACTCTCTGAACGTGTCGACAACACCAACCAAAACCACAGTGACTCCGCGCATTGCCGTGCTGGCCATTCAGGGTGACTACGACGCTCATGCCGCTGCATTGCGGGATGCTGGTGCGGAGACGGTGCTTGTTCGCAAACCGGAAGAACTGGCGACGATTGACGGATTGATTATTCCCGGCGGCGAATCGACGACTTTTCTGAAATTTCTAGCGCGTGATGGATTCCTGAACGCATTACAGGACTTCGTGCGGCAGAAGCCGACCTTCGGCACTTGCGCCGGATGCATTCTGCTGGCAAAAGAAGTTCGGAACCCCCCGCAGGAGAGCCTTGCCGTACTCGATGCAACCGTGGAGCGCAACGCCTATGGGCGGCAGATTGACAGCGCAATTCTTGAGGCGGAGACCGGACTGGCAGGCGGCCCGCTGGAGATGGTCTTTATCCGCGCCCCACGCATCGTGAAGACAGGTCCCGCAGTCGAGGTGCTGGCGCTGCGCGACGGCTTCCCGGTCCTGATACGGCAGGGGCACATTCTCGCCGCCACTTTTCACCCTGAACTTTCCTCGGACCGCCGCGTGCACCGGCTCTTCGTTGATCTGGTTCGCGCTGCGCGACAATGAGTGAGATGAGCGCAATGTTGAGCGCGGCACGCGTATGGTGGATGCCTCCCGACGGCGCGTTGCACGGCATCGCCATTGATCGGCTCATGTGGTGGAATCTGGTCGCGTTGGGCCTGCTGTTCGTCGCTGCGCACGTTCTTCTCTTCGCAGCTATGGTTCACAGAAAGAAGGCGCACGCGCAGCCTCGATCCTCTCTGCGGAAAGAATGGATCGGACTGGCTGGTCTCACGCTCATGTATGCGTGGATGGCGATCAGCGCGCAGCGACTGTGGGCCACAATTCGTTATCAGGGCGCCGCGCCCGGCGCTCTTCAAGTGGAAGTTACAGGTGAACAGTTCCAATGGTACTTTCGCTATCCGGGCGCTGACGGGGTATTCGGAAATACAAGGCCGGACCTTATTAGTGCGCCTGCCGGGAATCCTCTGGGACTTGATCGGACTGATCCGCGCGGAAATGACGACATTGTTTCAAGCGCGCTGGTGCTGCCTGTGGGACGCGAGGTCGATCTCGGCATCCGCTCCATTGACGTGATTCACGGATTCTTCATTCCTGGCATGAGGCTCAAGCAGAACGCGGTTCCGGGTATGGAGATGCATATTCACTTCACACCTATTGTCGCGGGCGATTACTCAATTCTCTGTTCTCAGGTCTGCGGCCTGGGGCATGCACGTATGCAGGCGCACCTGCGGGTTGTCCCGGCAGGCGAATATGCGGCATGGCACGCAAGTCACGAGCCGCAACACACCAGCGGAGCAGCGCCATGAGTCAGGATGTTCAAACAGAAGCTGCTCAGCGCCGGCTGCTCTTTACCACTGACCATCGAATACTTGGCGTCTGGTATCTGCTGCTCTCGCTTGCCGCAGTCGCGGTAGGCACGGTGTTGTCGGTCTTCATGCGGATCCACATCATCGCGCCCGATCTGAAACTGCCGTTCTGGGGCGTGGTGCCGCCCGAAGGCTATCTGGCACTGGTGACGATGCATGGCACGCTGATGGTTTTCTTTGTGCTGACGACAGCCCCGGTAAACGGCTTCGCCAGCCTCGTCCTTCCGGCGCAGATCGGCGCGAAGCGGATGGCCCTGCCGTTGCTGAATGCCATTTCGCTTTGGTCCACAGTGGTTTCATTTCTCGTGTTGCTGGCCGCGTTCTTCGTTCGCGGCGGCGCGCCCATTTCCGGATGGACAAACTATCCGCCATTGAGCGCGATTGCCGCCGCCGGACCCGGACAGGCTACAGGGATGGACTTGTGGCTCGTAAGCATCGGCATTTTCTGTTTCGCTGCAGTGCTGGGCGCGGTCAATCTGTTGACCACGATCATCAGCAAGCGCTGTGCAGGCATGACGCTGATGCGGATGCCGCTAACCGTATGGGCATGGCTCGTAACAGCCGCTCTGATTGTCTTTGCCTTCAGCATTCTGTTTGCCGCGGTAGTAATGCTTTTGAGCGACCGGCATTTGGCGACGAGCTTCTTTGTGCCGCCGGGAGAGGTGATCAATGGGGTCATCAGCCGCGCTCATGCCGATGGGTCGCCGATGCTGTGGCTGCATCTCTTCTGGTTCTTCGGACATCCCGAGGTGTATATCGCCATTCTGCCGGCGATGGGGCTGACTTCTTCTTTGCTGGCAAACTTTACGCGGCGGCCTGTTCTGGGCTACAAGTTCATGGTCGCGACCACGCTGGCCATTGGATTCTTCGGCCTGTTGGTCTGGGGACACCACATGTTTGTGAGTGGCATGAATCCCTATGCCGGAACGGCATTTGCACTCACGACTATGGCCATCGCGGTGCCCAGCTCGGCGAAGGTCCTTGGCTGGCTGGCCATGCTGCTGCGCGGGCGCGACAGCCGCGTCCATCCACTGCCCACGCCCATGCTGTTCACGCTGGGATTTTTATCCTTCTTCATTGCCGGCGGCCTTACCGGGCCGATTCTGGCGCAGCCTGTGCTCGACGCCTATCTGCACAACACATATTTCGTAGTTGCGCATTTTCATCTGGTCATGGCTATGGCGGGGATGTTTTCGCTTTTTGCCGCAGTCTATTACTGGTTTCCCTTGATGACTGGCCGGTTGATGAACGAGCGGTTGGGCAAGTGGCACTTCTGGCTGTCACTCATTGGCGCCTACGGGACATTTTTCCCGATGCACTTTGCCGGACTGGCCGGGCAGCCGCGGCACTACGCGCAGCTTACGGGCAGCACTTCGACGCTGGCTTCGCTGCTGCCGTTGCAAAAGGGCATCACCCATGCGGCGCTGTTTCTGGCGACGGCGCAGTTGGTCTTCCTCTTCAACCTTGTCTGGAGCGCACGCCGGGGCCGGATTGCAGGAATGAATCCCTGGCAGGCCACAACTATGGAGTGGGCGCCGAATGACACCGAGTGCAGAGTTGCCTGCGGTCCTTATGAATATTTTGATGGAAATTTATCCTGCTTTGCTCCGCAGTGTGCCACAGAGACGGAACAGGAGTAAGCTGTACGCGAGAGGGATTCGCGCGATGCCCGCTACCTTTACTCGTACCCCGGCTGAAATCGACAGGAAAGACACTGGAATTGGCGGCAAGCCGCCAGTCGACAGACGGCCAACGGGTGGAGGCGGGGGCGACGACAATTGGGACAATCATCCACAAGGCAGGCGCGGCCCGCGCGAGCTACTGACACGCTACAGGCTTGGTCTTTTTTTTGCCCTTGCCGGCGACCTGATGTTTTTTATCGCGCTGGTGAGCACTTTTTTTGTGCGCCAGAATGCCGGGCATTTCGATCCGCGCGACAACTATGTCTCCGATTGGCATCCGTTCTCTATCCCGCCGATTCTCTGGATCAACACCGCGGTTCTGCTCTTAAGCAGCCTTTCGATGGAGGTTGCGCGCCAGCATCTCTTTCATGAAGTGGATGTGATGGAGGAGTGGCTTGGGCTTGGCCGTCCTGCGGTGCGGCGCGCAGCGCCCTGGCTTGTTGGGACGGTCGTTCTCGGCCTGATGTTTCTCGCCGGCCAGTGGATCGCATGGCAGCAACTCTCGTCGCAGGGTCTGTTTTTCGCCACGAACCAGAACAGCCATTTCTTCTATCTCATAACTGCCACGCACGCTCTCCATCTCTTTCTCGGCATTCTTGCTCTGATGATTGCTCTTGGAGCTCTTTTCCTGCTGCGGCGCGTGGAGATGCGTCAGATTGTGGTTGACTGCACGGCATGGTATTGGCACACCATGGGTATTTTCTGGGTATTTCTATTTGTCCTGCTGACCTGCTTCCAATAGGTCGTCATGTTGCGCTCGCGAGCGAATAAACACCACCTTGTATCTCATTCTCTTGAACTTTCTATGGACAGTTGATTTTCGGCTGTGATATTCACTTGCGATTCCCATTGAGGAGGGTACGTATGAAAGCTTCCGAGAAGTGGGGCCACGTAGTTGATCTTACGGACTCGAGTTCGGGTCCGGTTGTGTTTCATTTTCGTTCGACCAAGTATCTGAAAGTTGCTCCGGAACACCTGAAGGACTGGGAGGCCCTTACGCTCAAGAATTGCGGGCATCTTCCTGATTTGTCCATTTTGAAGACAGGGCGTCCAAGCTGGCATCCAACTGCGACAATCTCCGGTTCATACGATGGTTTGGTTGACTCCTATTACTGGTAGAGCACGAGCCAGACACCAGTGCGGATTGCAATTCTGACAAGAAAAGACGACTTTCATGCTCTTGTTGTCTGCGATGCTTTGCGGGCGCAGGGAGTGGAGTGTGTCATTGTCGAAACCGACCGGCTTGCCGGAAGAGGATGCCTGTCATGGTCTGCTTCCGGCGGCCTGGCGCATGCCACGATTCGCGATGCTGAGGACCACATAGTTGATGTCGCATCGCTTGACGCGGTGTGGTGGCGGCGGCTGACAGGTGACCCGCAGCTGCCGGTATCGGTGCAGGATAAGGCTGCTCGCGACCTGATCACCCGCGATTGCCGCGCTACCCTCGCCGGCTTGTTTCTGTCTGCGTTCAAGGGCCAGTGGGTGAGCCATCCTGAAGCGACGCGGCTGGCTGAGAATAAAGTTCTTCAGTTGAATGCGGGGCATCACGCTGGACTGCGAGTTCCGCGCACACTGGTAAGCCAGGACCCGGCACGGATCCGGCAGTTTTGCGAAGAACTTGATTATTGCGTGGTGGTGAAGACTGTCGCCGGCACTCCGATGACGCCGCTTCTTGCCGGGAAAATAATGCCTGAGATGCTAGCATAAGATGCTTCGCTGAGTTGTTGTCCAGCAATTTATCAGGAACTGGTTCCGGGGAACCGGCATTTGCGTATCTGCTTCTTTGGGCAGCGGTTGTACACGGCGATGATTACAGCTGAGCGTCTGGACTGGCGGTATCCGCTGGATGGTTCAATCGAGCCGGTTGACCTAGACGGCAATACGCAACGAAGGCTGCTGGAAGTGCTCGATGCGTTGCAGTTGCGGATGGGAATCTTCGATATGAAATTAGCGGATGAAGGCCAGCCGGTCTGGTTTGAGGTGAATCCGCAGGGGCAGTTTCTATTCCTTGAGGGACTTTGTGGGATGCCTCTGACGCACTCCTGCGCAGAGTTTCTGATGGAGGAGGCCTCAGGTGTGAGAGTTTTGAGCAGGGGAATGATCCCCCTGTTCGAGGAGGGTTATTATGACCAACTTCGATGAACTGCAAAAGGAATTTGAAGATTTTGAGAAGATCCCGATTAACGACACGACTTCCGAACAGCGAAAGAACCAGGTAAGAGCGCTTGAAGAGCGCATTCGATCGGGCGTAGAGCGGACCATAGCCAGCTATAGGAAGTGCCAGTCAAGCAACATGGTATTGGCCCGCATTGCGGCGCACCTGATGGTGGAACACGAAGAGATAGTAAGTACATTGAGCAGCCGCGCCAAGGCTATCGAGGATGAATGGGTAAGAGTACAGCGTACTCCTCCTGGCATAGCCTCCAGCACGATGCCGCTCTATTATTCCATTCGCGCATACAAAACATGGCTGAGGAACGAACCACATCTTGCGGCAGCGGCGCTTGACGATGAAGCAATGCTTGATCAGATTGATAAAGCCATGGGCCTTCGTGCAGGCGGTGAGAAACCTATGCGGAATATCATCGCTGACCTGAGACTAAAGTTCTACGAAACGCGAAGAATAATCGCTGGGGAGGAAGCGCGATCCCGGCGAGCTTTTCTAGGAGGCATTATCGGTGCGCTTATTAGCGGGCTTTTTGCAGTTATGGTCGCCCTCATCACAATCTGGGCAACTAAACCGTGGAATAAGTCTCCCCAGCCGGTGACGCCGCCATGTATGGCCGCGCCTGCAACCCCCGGGGCTTCTTCACCAGCTAGTCCGACGAAGAAATAAGCTGGCGGGCCCTCCTCTCCACTGAACGAAATTCATAACCAATCAGGCGCAAAACTTTGGACAGCGTGGCCTCGCGCGATGTTCGATAGCTGCGAGGTGGCGCTATGGCCCGTGCAAGAGCGACGGGAGGTAATCAGCCCGCTGACAATCCAGCTTTTAGCAAGAACAAGCTCTTTACCATTGGACGCGTGTTATTTGCGATCACCGCTGGAACCTTGGGCGTGCTGCATTTTATCTATTTCCCGTTTGCGCCAAACATCGAGCCGATATCTATGATAGTGAAGGTCCTTATCCCTGCTCAGCCAATATGGTCTTACTTTACGGGCTTTGCGTTTCTAGCAGCAGCGGCCGCGATTTTTCTTAGCAGTAAGATCCGGCTGGCGGCAACGCTGCTGGGAGTAGTGGTCTTGCTTTTTGCGTTGATTGTCTGGGTACCATGGCTGGCGGCGCATCCTCAGGACATTGCCGGAGGGAATTGCCTGAAGGACATGGGACTTGCAGGTGGTGCTCTACTGCTGGCGGGTGCACTAGCAACCAAGGACGGTTAGTATCTCCGCAAGGCGTGAATCTGACGAAACTCTGTAGGATGGAGGGCCATCCAACGAGGAAGGAGATTTCTATGGTCAAGTATTCGATCTGGGCCACTGTGAACGCGAAGCCGGGAAAGGAGCAGGAAGTCGAGGACTTTTTGAGATCAGCACAATCGGTGGCGGAGCAGGAAAAGGAAACGATCACGTGGTATGTGGTAAGGATGGGGCCGGGCAGTTTCGGTATCTTTGATACATTCATCACCGAGGCTGGGCGCGAAGCGCATCTGAATGGTGAGATCGCGAAAGCATTATTCAGCGAAAAGACGAAGGCCCTGCTGGCCGACGAGCCGCGTGTTTCGAAAATTGACGTGATAGCCGCGAAAACGCTGGCAGCTTAGTTGCCGGCTTGACTGTGCGGCGCGCTGTTGAAAGACTGCTCCCACTAAATCATGGCCTATTCGATCAAGGTTGAATATGCGGCGCATCGCAGGATGCGCGAGCGCAATACGCAGCTGTATCGGCTGGCGCATTGGCCGATCTGGATATGGGTTTTCTTTCTTGCTCCCGGGTGGCTGACGTTTGATTTGTTTGCCGCGGGCGGAAGCGTGCGTAACTTGTTGTGGCTTGGTGCGGTGCTGGTAGGTACGGGGATCGCTGCGTATCGCGGCAAGCTGCCCGGAGCCGAGCCCGCGCCTTATATTTTGCGATTCGATGAAGACAGACCGAATCCGCTGTATCGCAAGATTTGCTATACCTTTGCGTGGAATGCGGTGCTGAATTTTGCATTGCTGAATCTGGCAGGGCTGGTGGATGCAGTTATGAATCGGCGCTGGCACATGATGCAGATTTACCGCTATGGATATTTCCCTCTTTGTGTTTTGATCCTGCTGGCAGGGTTGTTTGGCATATTGCCGCGCGTTCGAAGATCAACAAAAGGCGAAGGCACGGAGCGTCGATATTTCTATGGCTCGGTTTGGGTGGTCACGCTGGCACAAACCGTGCTGCTCGTTCTTTGGAAGACTCTGCCTAAGAACCACGCGACGGATTTGGTGAAACTCATGGTTTATGTCGCGGTGCTTGGAGGCGTAGCACTTGCGGCTGCCTTTGGTTGGTTGCCGCGAACGCGTCCGATTTTGCCAGGCGAGTTGATGGTGGCGGACTAACCACCAATTTCCAGCCACAAAACACAGAGTTTCTCCCTTTCAAAAGAGAGAATTTCAAGGTGGTGGTTTGACATATATTCCTATATAAGAATATATGTTTCCACATGGCCAGAGCCGCAACCACCGCCGACGTCTTCAATGCGATTGCCGAGCCACGGCGGCGGGAAATTATCGCCATGCTTTCAGATGGCAATGAGCATGCCGTGGGTGATGTAGTGCTGCGGCTGCGGATGCCGCAGCCAGCGGTATCGAAGCATCTGGGTGTGTTGCGCAGAGTGGGCGTGGTCACAGTGAGCAAGCGCGGGCAGATGCGTCTGTATCGCCTGAATGCGAAGGAGTTGAAGCCTGTGCATGACTGGGTAAAAGCCTTTGAGCGCTTCTGGGCGCATCAGCTCGACCGCATCAAGCTTCGCGCCGAGCAGAAGACGATGGAGCGGATCGCCCGCGAGAACCAAATCAACAGAAAAACGGAGGGAAAATGAGTTCGAAAATATCAGAGCAGCAAGTGGAGTTACTCGAAGTTACCCTCGATATCGAAGTTGCCGCCACCATTGACGTTGTGTGGGAGACAGTGTTGGAGCAGCTTGGTCCGCTGCTTACCTGCGGCAAGGACCATCCCATACTGGACATGAAGCTGGAGCCGTGGCCGGGCGGGCGCTGGTTTCGTGACCTGGGGAACAACACCGGGCAATTGTGGGGGCATGTGCAATCGATCCAGCCACCGGAGCTGTTGGAGCTTCATGGGCCGATGATGTTTTCCGCGGCTGTGATCTCGCATGCGACATTTCGTTTAACGGAGGCGGGCGGCCTGACGCGCATTGATTTTTCTCACCGGGCTGTTGGATTGATTCCAGATGAGCTTCGGGACGGAGCGGCCGTGACCGCGGGCTGGGTGAACTACTTTGCCAAGCTGCGCGCCGGCGTGGAATGGCGGTTGAGGTAGAACATTACATCGAAAGGAAACTCTATGATTCCCTGCAAGACCAGAATTGGAATGATTGCGTTGTTTGCCGGGCTTATCTCAATCGCCTTGCAAGCTCAGAGTCCAAAGTATCCTCCACTGAGCGAGTACATGATGGCCCCTGAAGCAGAAATGGCCCTGGCCAAAAGCGCAGCGCCGGAGAATGTCTCCGAACATGCCACAGTCATGTTGCTCACAGCGTCGGGATACAAGACCGCAGCGCCGGGCGACAATGGGTTCGTGTGTATCGTGATGCGGGGATGGACCGCTCCCACATTCACGCCTGAAGCTGACCGCAACCTCGTTTACGACTCGCAGCTACGTGCGCCGATATGCTTCAATCCGGTTGCCGTGCGCACAGTTCTGCCATACGAGGAACTGCGGACAAAGTTAGGCATGGAAGGGAAATCGCCCGATGAGATTGCTGCTGTGGTTGAGCGAGCTTATGTCAAAGGCGATTTGCCCCGGATGGAGGCAGTTGCGTTCGCATACATGTTCTCTGCTGATCAAAAACTGGGACCGGCGGGGGCGTGGCATCCGCACATGATGGTATTCACGCCGTACTACACAGATGCAATGCTTGGAGACAACTCGGGCAACGATATGTTGCCGGTCGTCGCTTCCGATGCAGGAACACCATTTGCGCTTACTGTGATTCCCGTGGACCACAGCCTGGCGGTTCATGCACGGACGAGATAGCTCAGACCAGTCGGGGTTCTCGTGGATGGATTTGTGGCTGACGCATGACCAGCAGGGACGCTACTACTTCGAGCGCGGCGAGTACCAGAAGGCGGCAGGAAAATTTGAGGACCCACTCTGGAAAGGGCTTTCTCTTGCCTGCGCAGGAGACTACGAAGATGCGCTGAATGCCTTCGCTCTGAGCGATTCTGCGGAGGCCTGGTACAACCAGGGCAATGCGCTCGCGCACCTGGGCAAGTATCCGGAAGCGGTGCAGGCCTATCAGCAGCCGTTGGCGCGTCGCCATCCGTGGACTGAGGCGCAGGAGAACCTTGAGCTGGTTGAATCGCTTATTCCAAAAGCAAAAAACAAGGACAACGAAGAGCAGGAGGAAGCAACGAACCTTCCGCCAGATCAGGTGAAGTTCGATAAGCAGGGCAAAAAAGGAAAGAAGACACAGGTACAAGTGGCCAAGATGGACCCGAAGAAGCTGGCCGAGATATGGATGCGGAACATCCAGACGACTCCAGCGGATTTTCTTCGGCGGCGCTTCGAGATGCAGGCCGCGCAGGAGAAACAGCAATGAGACGCGTCATTCTTAGCCTGTTGATATTGCTTGCGACAGGCGCAGTTGCGCAGGAACCGGTTGTTCGCGCGAAGCTCGTGCCGCCGAGTGGAATTATTGTTGGCCAGCCTGTTCGGCTTGTTGTCGAGGTTCTTGTCCCAAACTATT
Organism: Alloacidobacterium sp.; assembly: GCF_035631355.1. Lineage (NCBI taxonomy): Bacteria > Pseudomonadati > Acidobacteriota > Terriglobia > Terriglobales > Acidobacteriaceae > Alloacidobacterium > Alloacidobacterium sp. Next base: position 11,344 of record NZ_DASQIX010000003.1, on the reverse strand, counting down.
TCACAGGAAGTCCCGACTTTCCTGAGTTCGAGTTGAATAACGCAATTGTCGTGCTCCCGCAGGAAACTCCGCAGAACTCAAATGAGCAGATTGGAGTCGAGACGTATGCCGGAATTACGGAGACATACACGCTGTATCCGCAGCAGCCTGGCGATTTCAGCTTGCCACCCGCGCAAATTTCCGTCCCATATGCCAACGCTCCGCCAAAGATGACCGTAGCGCGGGTGTTGTTGCCGCAACTGATGTTTCATGCGGAGATTCCAGCAGCGGCGCAAGACCTCAGCTACTTTCTGCCGACCACTCAGCTGACCATGCAGCAGAAATGGTCGTCGCAGCTGAAGGGGCTACGCGCAGGCGATACTATTACGCGCACCGTTACTGTGAGCGCAATGAAGATGCAGGCCATGCTCATTCCACCTTTGCCGTTTGAGGCGCCGGATGGAATCCGCGTTTATCAGGAAGAGCCATCCGTGCAGGATCAGAAGACTGACCGCGGCGAATTTGTGCAGGGGCGCCGGATTGAATCCACAAAATACTTCATCCAAAAAGAAGGCGATTACACGCTGCCCGCGATTGAGCTGAAGTGGTGGAATCTCTCCACGAACCGCCTGGTTACAGCTGTTTTGCCGGCCGTTCACTTTACGGCTGCCTCGAATCCAAACTATGTAGCAGAGCTTCCACCGGAACCAGAGCCGGCACCCGTAGCGCAGCCTAAACACATGAGCCTGTGGGCAAAATATAAGTTCTGGATTCGAATGATAGCTCCATGCTGCATCGCATTTCTTTTTTTAGTCTGGATAGGTTGGCACTATCTGCCGCGCATCTATCGCAGATTGAGAGCATGGCGAGAGGGGCGCGAACAATCTGAGGCGGCGTATTTTCGCAATCTTCAGCGTGCATGCAGACGTGGGCGTTCAATGCAAGCGTACCAGTGCTTATTGAACTGGACTACCATCGCGCATCCGGGCGTAAGCGTCCATAAATTCTTGAGGGGAGTGTCAGACCCCCGTCTTGCGTCGGAAACAGAGAATCTAGGTGCTTCTCTCTTTGCGATAGGCAATCGTCAACAATGGGACAACAAAAGAATGGCTCAGCTTCTGAAACGACATCGCGATACTCAAATTGCATCTTTAGCGAAACATCGCGAGCTCATGAAGCTCAATCCATGAATTCTTTAGTCAATGGATGTGGCTCAGTTTGGGGTCACTTGCATGCCTTCGGCAGTCCTGACTATTCTCATTTGTTGCAAGATCGTCGATGTGCTCATCAGCCCCAATACGTCCCCGCGAGTCGGCTAGACTAGGGTTTATTTTTCCGAAACGTGAGCCTAGGCCTCGAAATTCTGGCAGGAGCTACTGGAACCCGCGGTCTCCAGCAGACAGGCAGATGTTCTACTAAACCAGCCAGCTATTCGAAGCTTCGGAATTCTAACGGCACGAACTGGCCACTTTCGGTCTCTAAGTGGTATGGGTGTGCTTTTTGATCGATTGTTATCTCTGCATCGGACTAGAGAATAAAATTAGTCCGATAGAACAGCCATCGGAGTATCTTCAATGCGAGGCGTATACGAGACTCCCTTGGGCAGCGGCATTTGGTGGATTCATTATTACGCGGCGGGAAAGCGCCACTGCGAGAAGATAGGGCGCAAGTCGGACGCCATCAAGCTGTACCAGTCACGCAAGGCCGATGCGTCGGCAGGCCGCAAGCTGCCTGAACTGCGTAATTCCAAAGTGGTGACTGTCAGCGAACTGATCGACGATGCTCTCGAATTCGTGGCACACCACAAGGACAATCGGAATTACAAAAGCAACGCCGAGATTGTCCGAGAAGCTATCCTTATAAGTCCTTTATTTTCTGGTGCCTGGAGGGGGACTTGAACCCCCACGGAGGGTAAGCTCCTGCGGATTTTAAGTTCTCCCGCCTAGCCGTTATTTTTCTGTAGCCTGCCGAATCATCGACTTAGATATCCGCGAATGGGCGAAATTCAGCCCCGTTTCCGGCCCCGTTCTTCTTACCTTGTAGCCGGGCGTGACGACGTCAGGCAGGGTGGTTTTCGCGTGAAGGCAGCCCGGAGCTACGAACGATCTAGGGCCACTACGAAGTCTCAATCGTCTTCACTGAGCAATTGGACAACGCGATCAAAGACGCGGGCGTCCATGTTGCCTCTTGTAATCCAAGCTCGTTAGCTAGTATTCAAAAACGGGACTCGATCAAACAATTCAGAATCAACTTCTTTCCAACGGCTCATCCCATGAGTCCCGACTACCTGCACCCCTTGTTTCGTCAGCATCAGTTTCGCAAGCTGGAACGAATAATTCTGCGATTCGCAAAAACATTCCTTCGACCTGCGAAGACGTTTGTACAGTGTGCAGTGTCTCGCAGCATAAGGAAACCATTCGATTGCGAGCAGCCGCTTTGCAAATTGGCGGTCATCTAAACCCACCTGTCCTTGCAATTCTTGCGTGTACTCGCGCCAATAATTGGAGACGCCGGTTCCCTGGAACGTCGGATTAAAGGCGTAAAACGGATAATCCTGGTGTTCATGACGCAAATTGCGGAATATGGCTTCCTTGATGTCGGGACGACCATGAGTCTCGGGGACCGTATCGTCGTAGCTCGGATTGATGTTCAGCAAGACGACTTTCGCAGTATTGGGATTTCCAATAAACGGCTCGGGAATCGCATTCAGCATGAGCATGTTTTCCGTACCCGCGCGTTCGTTGTGTCGCTGTACATATTCGCTGTCCATCCCAAGAAGATAAGGAGGCCCCGACGAATTCAAATTGAGCCAAGGATTATCCATAGCGGTATCGGGTTGAGCCTACCACCAGTTGCTAGAGGCGCCGCAGTAGAGTTTAGGATTTAGCACTCTCAGCCGGGCGCCGCGACGCCGGGTAGGGTGTATGCTGGGGTGCGGAACTAAGAAATACGAAGCATAAGCGCGTTATTACTTCCATTGCACAACTCGGCGAAGCGAAGGTGCGATGAAAAACGCCGTAACCGAAGTAATCTGGTCAAGATTGAGAACAAGAGGGAGAATGGCCTCGCTCATCACCTAGAGCTTATTATTCTCTGCCCCCAAGGCGCGAGGGGTCTTTTTAACCTTACTACCTTTATGAAGAGAGATCCGCACCACTTTGAAATCCACATTGTCGAATTACTGCCTTTTCTTTTCCTGGGGCTTATGTATGTCATATCCCTCACTGCCCCAATTCTGGTGGAACATTGGAATCCGGATCTAGTGGCTCAAGAAAGTGAAAGGGAGCTAGCCATCGCCAGCCCCCTCAAGGGCAAGGCTGAATCTGACAAGCACAACATCGTTTTGACCGGCAAGCAGAGGGCTGAACTTATAGAAGGAAAGCAAATTGCCGTCAGAAGTGTTATCCCCATTCCAAAAGACAAAGCTTCTTCCACCTCGTCGAGCGCGTTGACACCACCACCCATTACAGCAGACATCTCCACAAGCCCCTTAGCATTGCTACAACTCAAGGTTAAACTTGGGATGCAAGTGATCGTCAGCATTCTTTTCGGTGGAGTCTCGCTCATCATCATTGTGAGAAAGAAATCCAATCCAACAGAGAAGCATTGGGCTTGTGGAATGGTGGGTCTCATTGTCGGCTTCTGGTTAAAGCTATAACAAGGATTCGTTTTTCGGGCCAGATAGAGGGGTTTGTAACCAGAAGTGTGTTTTTCCAGCTTGCGGGATGGAAAACGCCCAGCATGTTCCGCCGCTACGCCATCTTCTCTTCCGCCGACCAACGGGCCGTCTCGAGGCGCTGGAGCGGACGAGTTTCGGCCCCGTTCTCCCGTCCGCAGGGGCGGAAAGACAACGAGAAGCGAACCGGGAGGGTGATGTGAAGTGACTGAAACGGCTAGGCTTAGGGGTGGTGCCCGGAGGGGGACTTGAACCCCCACGGCCTTGCGGCCTGCGGATTTTAAGTCCGTTTTTTGCAGTTTTGCAGAGGCTCGCAGTGAGTCGCAAATATCCGCATAAGTTATTTATAATCATTTATATAAACGTACGATTTGTCTTGCAGTGCGTCGCACGAAAATGCACAAATGTCGGAAACGAACAGCCATCAAAACAGCCACCAAAATCAGATCGAAATGCGGTGTATTACGATCCGTAGCGCACCAAAAGTTTACGCGTAGCGCACTGCGTCGCACCTAAATCATCCCCCCAAACATGAGATTTGTTACACAATAAACTTGTTGCCGCGCAGCAATATTTACTTGTAATAACACATCACAATATACTTGTATTCGCACGACACAATGAACGTGTACTGCCACGCAGAGAACATGGCGAAACCAAATGAAAAACTCGCGGCCTCGTTGGAGGTCCTCCATGATCTCCAGAAGGAAGGACGGCACATCTTCCGATCGGGGCAACTGAGTAGGGTACACCGCGACCGGCTGGTCAAGAATGGCTTCCTGCAGCCGGTGATCAAAGGATGGCTGATGTCGGCCAGCCCCGGCACAAGACCTGGGGACAGCACCGCGTGGTTCGCGTCCTTTTGGGAGTTCTGTGCTGCCTATTGCAATCAACGCTTCGAAACGGACTGGCACCTCTCACCGGAGCAATCACTCCTGCTCCATGCCGAGAATTCCGTTGTGCCAGCTCAGACCATTGTCTATAGCCGGAAGGGGCACAACAATACGATCAAGCTGCCATTTCACACATCGCTCTACGATCTGAAACAGTCAGAATTGCCTCCACGCAATCAAATGGTCGTTCGGGATGGGCTGCGCCTTTTTTCGCAAGACGCCGCTTTGGTGCGTGTGCCCGAACCATTCTTTCGCCGCAATCAAATCGAAATGCAAGTCATTCTTGCCGGAGTCACCGATGCCTCAAATATCCTTCGCATCTTGCTCGATGGAGGTCATTCGGCGATTGCAGGCAGGCTTGCAGGTGCACTGCGGCGCGCGGGTCGGTCAGAACAGGCGGACGAAATCCTCTCAGTGATGAGAGCTGCCGGGTACGACGTTCGAGAATCAGACCCCTTCGAGAACAAGCAAAGCGTCTTTGCGATTAGCAGACCACCGGAGGTACCCATTGTCGGCAGGCTGCAAGCGATGTGGGCTGCTTCACGCGATGCAGTGCTCAAGAGCTTTCCCCCACCGCCAGGATTGCCCAAAAACAAAAGGGCATATCTCTCCCAAGTGGATGAGATCTACAAAAATGATGCCTACCACTCGCTTTCCATCGAAGGCTTCCGAGTGAGCCCTGACTTGATTGAGCGCGTCATGTCGGGCAAGTGGGACCCGCAACACCATGAAGCGGACCGGCAAAACCGCGATGCGCTCCCAGCTCGTGGTTATTGGCAGGCATTCCAACGAGTGAAGGTAAGCGTGTCAAAGGCGCTCGCGGGTGAAAATGTTGGAGCGATTGTCAGAGTGGATCACAGGGAATGGTACAGAGAATTGTTTGAGCCCAATGTCGCATCGGGGCTGATCTCCGCTTCTGCCCTTGCCGGCTACCGCAATGATGCCGTCTATTTAAGGAATTCACGCTATGTCCCTCCGCGCTGGGAGACTGTCCGTGACGCTATGCCCGCCCTGTTCGACTTGATCGAGACGGAACCAGAGCCTTCAGTTCGAGCAGTTCTTGGACATTGGCTTTTCGGCTATATTCATCCCTACCTGGATGGCAATGGGCGAATGGCACGCTTCTTGATGAACGTCCTGCTGGCATCAGGGGGGTATCCCTGGACTGTAATTCGCGTGGAAGACCGCGCCGATTATCTGCACGCACTCGACCGTGCGAGTATCGACCTTAATTTGCAAACCTTCGCCAGCTTCATCGCAGAGCGGGTGCGCAGGTCGCTCAAGAAAGCGAAGGTGTAGAGCTTACATCACAATTCGTTCGGGATGATCGCCACGCGCGTACTTGCGCAGGTCAGCTACTGGAATCAGAACCCTTCCACCAATTCTTCTGGTTGGCAGTCTCCGATTCGCTATGAGGTAATCGAGTCCACGCTGGCTGATGGAAAGGAGCTGGGCTGCCTCTTCGCGGCTTACCAGCAGCTTTGCGTCCGGTGCGACGACGACTCTTCCCGGCTGCTTCTTGCGAACGCCGTTGATTGTTTGCATTGATGTACTCCTTCAATAGAGATTCCGTTCTGCTCACATCCCTAGCCCTAACCCAATACCCTGTTCCAGTCCCTGTGCTGGTGATGGAGCGATCTTCTGTTCCGGCTTGTAGGCGCTCTGATGCGAAACGTCATGGCCGAGCACCTGTGACAGCTTCTCGCGATCATTCGTGAAAATCTGGGCGTCCCACTGGCCGCGCGAAACCGAGACATAGGCCATGCGGTTGTTCAGCAGGTCCTTTGCGCCAAGCTCTGTGTCTACATGGATAAGCACACGCTCCGCAGTCTGTCCTTGGCTCGAATGACTGGTGACTGCATAGCCGTGGTCCAAGTGGGGAAACCTTTCAGGCGCGAAATCCACGCTGCGCCCACTGTCCAGCTTCAACCGCAGCGCGCCATCCTGTGCGATGTTCTCTACCGTTCCCAACTCACGATTAGCAATCTTCAACTCCTGATTTGGCGCGGTGAACTGCACGCGATCACCAATTGAAAATGCCGTCTCATGCTCTCGGTAGACAGAGACGCCCATCTGACGGCGCGGGTCGTAGGTCGTCCGCACTCCATTGGCTCGCAGAACGGTCAGCGTATTTTCCTGACCATGGACGGCAATCACGCGCGCGTATTCTCCTTTACCAATCCCGGTCTCCTTCGATGCTCGCGAATAGCGCAGGATATCGTCGATCTGATACTGCTGCGTCCAACTCCGATCTGCGCCGGTCATCTCCTGGCGCGGGACAAGCATTTGCATAGAATGTTCCTGCGTGCTCACGATGCCGCGTGATTGCAACTCCTCATGGATTTGCCGGTTGATCTCAATACGCGAACGGTTGTCAGGTGAGACAACCAGCGTGTTTTCCGGCGACGAGGCATATTCACGAGCGATAGCAGCGATGCGATCCCCGCGCTCCTTCAGCTCATGTACGCGGCCTTGCTGATCCAGACTCTCGACTGCGGCTCCTACCTGCCCACGGGCTAATTGCTCGACGGCGTGTTTCAACTCAGGATCACGCTGGCGAAGAATCTCATCCAGCTTCGCAGTCTTCATACCTGCTTCCTGAAGCTGCGCGAAGGGACGGCCAGCTTCGACACCCTCATGCTGACGAGTGTCTCCAACCAGCAGAGCGCGGTCATTCCGGTGAAGGTGCGCCACAAACTCGTACATCTGTCGCGTTGAAGCCAGCGATGATTCGTCGACCACAAACAGTCTCTTCTCGCCTGTGTCCGGCTGCTCCCCTCGAACAAGGTGGCTCTGGAGGGTTGAAGTCCTCATGCCAGCTTCGGACAGCTTCTGCGCAGCTCGGGATGTCGGAGCAAACCCTTCGACCGTGTATCCCTGTGCCTCTGCGCCTTCACGGATGACGGCTAGCGTCGTTGTCTTTCCCGCGCCAGCAACGCCGTCCAAACCGACTATCTTTTCCCGGCTCAGGAAAATATCATCGACTGCATTCAGTTGTGCCTTGCTCAACTCCGGGTGTTGGTCCTCGATCCGTATTCGCAATGGAGGCGAAACCAGCATCGAGTTCTCAAAGCTGCGTTGCTTGCCTTGCCGCATGGCACCGACAATCTCCCGCTCCAGACGAACCATCTCAGCGGTCGTGTACTGCGGCGCCGCTCTGCCGTCCATACGTTCCACACGGCGAAACTCGCCTTGCATGACTCTCTGCTCAAACTCCTGCCGTACCTGGCTATAGGTGACTTCTCCCATACTGCGGTCGATTGCGGCTTGTAGGATGGTTCGCTCATCCTGCACAGCCGAACGCTCAAAGACATGATGGCGTGAGTAGGTCACGGACTGTTGCGCTGTCTTCTCCGGTTGCATCGCATGGCGTCGTGTCTGCTCTTGAGTCTGCAAAACGATACGTTCTGCCTGATGACCGAACCTTGCAGCGAGTTCACGATGCTGCTGCAATACCTCTTCACGCGAGAGCAGGTCTTTACTATCCCTCGTGCGATGAGCGGCAACCTGCGCCGCACCTGCACCATCTCTGCCTATCTCCTGCAAATGCTCTTTGATTTGCGCCCGACGCAAACTCGATGCGTCCAGATACTCGCGCGTATAACCCTTGATCTCCGGCTGCCCATATTCCCCGCGCTCAATCTCATAGCCGAGTCTTTGCAAGCGCATAGCAAGTTCCGAGCGATACACGCTGGTCGCATAGTGTTGAGACTGAAAGAGGCTGCGTTCTTGAAGCGCGCGTGTTTGGCCGTTCTCGCGTTCCGTGACGTTGAAGATCACAGCATGGGTATGAAGCTGCGGCGCAGCATAGCCGTCAACTGGACGAGCAGTATCGTGCTCAAAGGTTGCAGCGATGAATTTACCGGTCGTCTCAGGTGCATGAATATTGCCGATGCGTGCCTGCGTGTAGCGTTCGAGTTCTCGCAATGCCACGTGAACACTTTCACGATGCGCTTCGCGCACGCGCTCATCACCACCGACAAGCGCAGTGAGAGAAACAGACTTCGGCGCGGAGAATGTCGCATCCCATCCGGCGCGATGCTCCGCGCTGGTGATCTGCTTGCCATATTCATTTTCGTAGGTTCTGGCTGGTTGATGCTTGACCAGTTGTGCGGCATTGTCAGGATGCTGTCCTTCACTCAATCGTGCAAAGTGCTCATCTCTTACTGCGCCTTGCAAACCCCATTCATGTGCCAGCTCTCCTTGCCACTCGCTATGACCCTGCTGATCGCGACTCCAGTAATTTTGTTTTTCCGAAATGAACTCGCGCTCGTGATACGTGCGGGCCTGTCCTGCGGACAACGCTTTGGAGATAGTCAGCATACGCTGCAACTTTTCTACAGGAGCGGCAGTATCTAGCAACTACGTGCTTAGACTAACTCAGATTTGCTGCAGATAGCTTTTCTATTAGAAATTTATTTTTCACCTAATTACGATATATATCGCATAATTACTGATAATTCCTATATGTTACTCTGCGTTACCATGACTAATAGTAAGCAACTGTAAGCATCTATAAGTAACAATAATCACTATGCGATTACATGGAGGATCAACGACTACTTACAACCCTAGATAAGGCGCTTCCTTAGACTCCTTCAAAGCACACTCTTCGCGAGTCGTTTCGCAGCGGCTCAAACGGATGCAGAGGGACCTTCTGAGAAAGTTGTATCCGATAATGATGACTACCAAGTTGGAGGGAGGCTTGGCTGGCGAATTCAGAACCTCTTGTCACTCTCTCATTCAGTCAATCCACTGCGACTCGTCCCACGGTTTCGGCTGTTCTTTGGCATTGTGAACGGATGCTGCTCCAGGGAAGATAGAGCGCCTTTGTGGGGGCTCTTGAAGGCCCTGCTTCTCACTCGCCAATAGACTCGTTTCCGCCTGTTGAACCACGCCCGGAATGACCGCGATATGAGGGACCGCTTTAATAGCGGAATAGCCTCGTTGTAGCGGGGCTTTCTCGACCGCTATCCGTTGCCCAATCCATGACCGAATGCGCCTGGCAAAGTGGCTCCAAGCCGCCATCGGATCGAAGGTCAATTCCAACTCCGAAACCTCCTCGCGAAGCCTGTACCATTCGATCCCCAATTCTCTCTTCATCATGAATGCGACAAAGAGCACAAGGAAGGGCACGCTGGATGCATAAAGCAGCGGCTCGGCTATCACTTGACGAAAGCTTCGGTTGTCATAGAAGGCTTCCTGTAAGAGCCCTTCCAACTCGGCGGAGCTGACTGCTTCTGGACGGCTTTTAGCCAGACTCATCCAGCCCCCTTCGTGGGCGGAAGAGGAGAGTTCGAGAGACAGGTTCCACCTCCCTCCAGAGGCCACGTCTACGTCGATAACGGGCTCGCTCTTCCGCCCCGAAGCCGCCTTGAGTAGCCACTCGATTTGGGTGGTGCTTCCGGGCTGTTTTGCGCTCGTCGAACTCCCCCAATAGGCCATCAGATAATACCTTTCGAGCGGTTGCAGACCCCACCCGAACCATGCCAGAAATATGGTCAACGTAATCGCGGGAACAGCGGACATGAGGAGCGCAATTCGCAACGGAAACGCTCTCGGGAGAGGTGGCCATTGCATGATGGATCTCCGCCTATTTCGTCCCGCTCTGCAGTTGCTTTTGAGTCAGGAATTCCAGTGCCTTTTGCTCTTTAATAGAGTCCGCATGTGCGGACATTTTGCGGAGTTCTTCGACGCTTATGGGACCCTCGGATGCCCGGGCAAACAGGTTCAGCATTAGAGAACGCATCCCCATAATCTCAGCCAACAGGATCGTATCGGTAGACGCTTGTGAGGCACGGGCTTGTGTCAATGCGGCATCGCGAAGCCATTCGGCCACCTTCTTCCCTGCTTTGGTCGCAGCAGATTCCACCTCCGCAAACTCGGCCTCTGTAAGCCGTGTAGCGATGGATTTTGCGCGATAAGTCTCATTGGGAGAATTGGTGGAAGCCGCTGAAGGAATCGTCTGTTGCTGCTTAGTATCAGAAGAAGCCATGGGAAAGGGCCTCGTGTGGGCACTCTAGTTGCATGGCTTGGATGCGCGCTACGCAGCGCCGGTTTCTATAATTGCTTTCGGAAATAAGGTGTTCACGCACGAAAACACTATATCGTCTCCAGCAAACAGCAATGTTTACGTCCGTAAACGTCAAATCGCAATTCGTTAAAACAAAACGCGTTACCGATTGCTACCGAAAAGTAGCTCAACAGCTCCCTGTTGGGGATGACGTGTCATCTCTACTGCCGCTGCGAAGCAGCGCTACGCGCGACACATCGCCACGGATGCCGTGCAAAAAGCCGAACCTAGTCCGAACTGGCCCAGACGACCTCCGAATTGCACTCGATTTCGCTTCGATCAGAGGTGGCGTTGAGACCTCGCTATGCCGCTTTGCCTAGGGATACTGGGTTGTCGAATGATCCAGCGTAACCAGTTCAGATTCAAGCGCGCTTCGAGCCTCTAGCGTCTGGAAAGTTCTTGGAATCAACTCTTAATTATTTAAGAGATAGCTTGACTTTTAATCTTAGGTGCTTAAGACTAAGAAGTGTCTCTTCTATTTTTGCACTGTCCCAGCACGAATATGGAGAGTGCGAGAACCGCCATCGACGATGTATGTTCATGCCAATGGCAATGTTGTATCTGGGCGCGTTTCACTGTATTTAGAGGCACGATCTGTGGGTTGAAGTCCGTGGAGCCCGATTTACATAGAGATCGCAACATCGCCAGAACGGCTAGTTCTTGCGCCATCTTCTTTGCTGCGCTTTTTGCCATTAATGCGCGTACACAGATCCTGCAGTCTCC